>CADCUR010000253.1 GCA_902805935.1 uncultured Pyrinomonadaceae bacterium | reverse complement strand
GGTTTGGCGGGACGTATATAGGAATTTCGGCGGGTACGCCTGGAATGTTGGGATTTTCTACAAAAAACCTGTAAAAATTTATCGAATCGGAATTTGATCGAGAAATTATGTCAAAGATATTTTTTCTGACGAAAATTTCTAAACTATCCTGACTTAACCTTTTTATAATCTCACCAAGCACAATAAAACCGATGTCCGAATAAACAAACTTCGTTCCTGCCAGACTGCGTAATTTTTCCTTTTTTAACGCATCCAACATTCCTGTGCGTCCCGCCCATTTTTCGCCCAAATCAAAATCGGGACGATAGCCGGAAGTGTGCGTCAGAAGCTGCTGAATCGTCACCCGCCTGGCGTTCTCGTCCTCGATTTCGGGAATGAGCTTCCCGATGGTGTCGTTTAAGCGAATCTGCCCGCGCTCGACCAGAATCATAATGCTCGTCGCCGTCGCCACCGGCTTCGTCAAACTCGCCACGTCGAAAATCGTATCAACCGTCATTTTCTCAACCGTCGGAACAAGCGAGCGATTGCCGAAGGCTTTGCGATAAACGATTTTTCCCTTTCGCCCGATTAAAACAACCGCGCCAGGCAGCTTTTTATCGGCGATGTCTTTTTCGACTAATTTATCAATCTCGTTTAATCTCTCCGCAGACATTCCGACTGTCTGCGGAGCAGTAACGGGCAAACTTTGCGCGCAGATTGAACTGCCAAGGACGCAGAGGACGCAAAGGATTTTTATCATTCGTAATTTGTAATTCATAATTCGTAGTCGCATCATCTCGCCGCTTTCAATTCCTTTTCCCTTTCCTTAAAATTCTCCTTGCAGAAATTGACGAATTCTTTGGCAATCGGCGAAAAATAACCGCCTCTTAACCTTGCCAGACCCAAGTCCCATTTTATTTCCGCGCCTTCAATCAGCCACGAAACGAGGCGTCTTTCGCGGATTTCCTTAGCGATATGTTTGGCGCCCGCAATGCCGACGCCCATTTTGTTTTCCACCATTCGATTGATGGCTTCCTGACGCGAGAGTTCCATCACCACGTTCGGGCGGACGTTCGCCGCCGCGAAAAATTCGTCAATCATCCGGCGCGTGTTGCCGCCCTTTTCGCCCAAAATCAATTGCTCGCCGGCGAGCTGCGCGGCGCTGATGAATTTTTCTCGGGCGAGCGGGTGCTGCGGATTGGCGATGGCGACGATTTCGTCGCTGAACAGCAAATCGGTTTGGATATTCGACGATTCGACGGGCAGGGAAACAAACGCCATATCAAGGTCGCCGTGCAGAATTTTATCAACCAGCATCTGGCTCGTGCCGGAGATGACTTTTATTTCGGCGTTCGGAAATTTATTTTTGAGCTTTTCCAAAATCGAAGGCAATTGCGCGGTGGCGAACATCGCCGAAGCCGAGCCGATTCTTAGTCGCCCGTGTTCGGCGCCCGCGATTTCGGCAATCTCGGCAAGCGCGGCGTCGTGTTCGCGCAAAATTTTTCTGGCTCGCTGGAGCAGCAGCTCGCCGGCTTCGGTTAAAATGACGCGGCGCGGCGTGCGCGTAAAAAGCGGCAACCCGACCGAATCTTCGAGCTGTCGAATCTGCATCGAAATCGCCGCCTGTGTTATATTGACGTGCCTGGCTCCCGCCGTAAAAGTCTTCGCCTCGGCAATCGCCAAGAACGCTTTTAATTGTCTGATTTCCATAGAATCTTGTCTTTCGTCCTTCGTCTTTTGTCCTTCGTTTCGCTTTATGGAAATCTCGATTGCTTCCCAAAGGACGAAGGACAAAGGACGAAGGACAAAGGACGAATCAGAATAAATTATCGCTAACATAAAATCTTTTAGTTTTGATTATATGTCAAGCGTAGCTAATAATAGAACAGATTTATTGAGAAACATCGCCAAAATGCCAACTCGTTCGTTAGAAAAAAAACGCCCGCGCAAATCTCTCAACACGTATTTGGGCGTTGACGGCGGCGGCACAAAAACGCAGGCGGTTTTGTTTGACGAAAGCAGAAATGTGATCGGCGAAGGTTACGCCGGAGCGTCGAATCCGCTGCGCGTCGGCGTCGAGACAGCCGTCGCCGCCATCTTTCAAGCAGTTGACGCGGCGTGCGACGCAGCGAATAAAAGCCGCGGCGATATTGTCGCCGCGGCTTTCGGTTTAGCCGGAGTCAGGCGCGCCGATTTGCGGCAAAGAGTTCGTGAGCGGCTGGCTCAGACGCTCGGAATCAAATCGGTCGAAGTCGTCACCGACGCTGAGATCGCGCTGTTCGGAACAACTCTGGGAAAAGCGGGCGTGGTCGTCATCGCCGGAACCGGTTCAATTTGTTACGGGCGAAACGAAGCGGGAGAGACGGCAATCGCGGGCGGCTGGGGACCGATTGCGGGCGATGAAGGCGGCGGTTCAAACATCGCCAGACGCGGACTTCAGGCAATCGCCAAGGCTTCGGACGGGCGCGGCGCGCACACTCGTTTGAGCGAAGCGGGAGCGGATTATTTTCGCGCCTCGACGCCGGAAAATATCTTGGTTGCGATTTACACGCCGCAGATGGACAACGCGAAAATCGCCGGATTCGCGCGTCTCGTCGTGGAAACCGCCCAAGCAGGCGATACGGTCGCCGTCGAGATTTTAAAAGACGCCGGCGTCGAACTCGGACTGGCGGTTAACGCGGTAATCGAAAAACTAAAATTGGAGAAGAAAACGGTTCCCATCGGTCGCGTCGGCAGCATCTTTCGGGCGGGCGCGCTGCTGACCGATTCCCTGCTTGAAACCGTTCACCGGACTGCACCGAAAGCGTATTTGGCGAAACCGCTTTTGCAGCCGGCGAGCGCGGCGGCACAGATGGCTTTTGAAAAATACTACCGACAAGGAGAAAAATGACGATTAAAATTTTTTTGGCGACGACGCTGACGCTGGTAGCGGCTTTCTCCGTATTTGCCCAATCCTTTATCAGCTTAGAAATTTTCGCCCCGACGAACGAAGAATTCTCGTTGGAAGCTCCTAAATCGCTCGCTCTGACTAGATCAATCGGTAACAATGCGAACGCTCTTCGATTGTATAAAACATTCGCCGGCGGGGCTTACTTTTTCGTCGTCTCTGACAAAAACCAAGGTTCCGCGTTGCACGCATTTCCCGCTTTGCGGCTCGGCGAAAAAACGGCTGACGCGGCTGACGTGCGAATTGGCGAACTTCAGGGAAGAAAATTCAGTTTCGCTGACGAGGAAGGTTTTTACCAGCAGATTTTGATTGTTGACGGCAAAGCGCGTGATTATGTTTTTCACACGGTCAGCGAAACGAAGGACAATCCCGCCGTCGAAAAATTTTTCTCGTCGCTCCGGTTCGACGAAGCGATTCCCGAAATCGAAAAACCCGCCGTCGAAGAAAAAAAACCGAGCGCGGTTGAAAAGCAGAAATCGGAAAGCGGCAACGGCTACGGAATCGGCGGCGCTTCGGGTGGCGTCGGCAATGGCTCGAATCGAATCGCCCCGCCCGCTTCAGACAAAATGACGACCGCGTTAAAAATTTTGTCGAAGTTGCCTGCTCGATACACCGACTTGGCGCGATTTTATGAGATTACGGGTAACGTTCCGGTTCGCGTGACTTTTCTGGCGAGCGGCAAAATCGGAAGCGTCGCGCCCACCGCCAGACTTCCGTTTGGTTTGACGACGAATGCCGTCGCCGCCGCCCGCGAAATACTGTTCGAGCCAGCACAAAAAGAAGGCGTAGCTTACTCGGTGGCGAAAATTGTGATTTACAGTTTCGTTCTTTACTAGTTCGATAATGTTTTAGAATTTATCTGAACGACAACTTCGGAAAATTCGCCAATTTCATTATTCGCGGTTTTGTTCTATTTGTAGGCTCGTGTATAATCTATGAAACAACTTAATTTAAGGAGCAAATATTATGACAGACAAAAAAACACAAGAAGTAAGCGATGAAAGCAACACGATTAAAGACCCGGACAACTGGACGACCGGCGACGAGCCGATGACCGGCGCGCAGCGTTCCTACCTGACGACTCTAAGCGAAGAAGCTAAAGAAGAGTTTGACGAAAACTTGACCAAAGCCGAGGCTTCCAAACGCATCGAAGAATTGCAGCAAAAAACCGGACGCGGTTTGGAAAAATAATTAAAACAACTAAATATAAAAGAAGCGCGAGAATTCAAATTCTCGCGCTTCTTTTTTGATATTTTACTTTTATCTACCCGACGCAAAGCATTTCATTTTCTAAGTCGAATGTTTCCGTCTGATTTGCAAGCGGGAAAACATCGGGCGAAATTTCAGCCAGCGATTCAAAAGCGGGTTTGGCGAAATAATAACCCTGGAACAGATTGATGCCGAATTCCCGCAACGTGTCGAGTTCGTCTTTCGTTTCGATGCCTTCGGCAATAATAGCGATTCCCAAATCCCGCGCGACGTGAAGAATGCCTTTGACGATTGATTGTTTGACCGGATTCGTATTAATCGCTCTGGTTAATTCCATATCGAGTTTCAGATAATCCGGCTGGAAAACCGATAACAAATTCAAGCCCGAATAGCCCGCGCCGAAATCGTCAATCGCGGTTTTAAAGCTTTGCCGCTGATATTCCGTCACGATGTTTTTCAGATGCGAATTATCGGAAACCTTTTCGACTTCGGTTATTTCAAAAATGATTTTTTCGAGCGGAAAATTATTTTCATTTGCCGCTTTGATAGTCGTCCGCAGACAGTTTTCGGGACGATAAACCGCGTTCGGCAAAAAGTTGATGCTCAGATGCGATTTGACGTTTAATTTCGACGCGAGCCGGACGGCTTTCACGCGGCACATCTGGTCGAATTTATAAAGATTCTCGTTATTAATTTTAGATATAATTTCTCCCGCCGATTGGCGGCCCAAGCCTCTGACCAACGCTTCCTGCGCGAAAATTTCATTATTGTCCAAATCAACAATCGGCTGAAAAGCCATTGTAAAATCAAAGCCGAGCGCGGTTTCGTAAGAGCAAGCGGCGCAGCCGATTTGCGTGGTGATTTTTTGGGTTTGAGAATTCAACTGCATTTTTGTTCCCTTTGAAGATTTTGAAGATTGGAGAAATATGCCGAGACGATATTTATGCTCGAACGCACAAAATAATTTTGACATATAATTAAACAAGTTTGCAAGATTTTGGTTGAGTTTGGCAATATACTTTTCTCCGCGCCGGAAAAATTCACAGCATTCGATTTTCTTCTTGACGTTTGAAAAATCCATTGGCAAACTAACGCGAAAGCAATGAGCATTCCGATTACCGAACAGGAAAACCCGCGCACCGCCGAAATTGATAAACTTCCGACGCTCGAAGCGATACGGCTGATCAACGACGAAGACAAAACAGTCGCGCCGGCAATTGAAAAAGTTTTGCCGGAAATCGCCGCAAGCGTTGACCGAATCGTTGAGCGTCTAAAAAACGGCGGTCGGCTTTTTTACGTCGGCAGCGGCACGAGCGGACGGCTCGGAGTTCTCGACGCAAGCGAGATTCCGCCGACATTCGGCGTCTCATACGATTTGATTCAAGGCGTCATCGCGGGC
Organism: uncultured Pyrinomonadaceae bacterium; assembly: GCA_902805935.1. Lineage (GTDB taxonomy): Bacteria > Acidobacteriota > Blastocatellia > Pyrinomonadales > Pyrinomonadaceae. The sequence continues at coordinate 18,878 of CADCUR010000253.1, read as the reverse complement.
GGTTACGACGCGCTTTATAAAGCGACGGAAAGCTCGGAAGACGATAAGGATGCGGGCGCGGACGATTTGAAAAAGCGCGGCGTAACGGAAAAAGATGCGGTCGTCGGCATCGCCGCCTCCGGCAGAACGCCTTATACGATTGGCGCCATCGAATACGGAAAAAGTTTGGGTTGTTTTACGGCGTGCGTCACTTGCGTTCCCGATTCGGCAATCACGAAAGCGGCGGAAAGTTCGATTGCGCCAATCGTCGGCGCGGAAGTCATTGCCGGGTCAAGCAGAATGAAAGCGGGAACGGCGCAGAAGATGATTCTCAATATGATTTCCACCGCCGTGATGATTCGGCTCGGCTATGTCAAAGGCAACCGAATGACGAACGTTAAATCGTCAAACGTCAAATTAAAAGAACGCTCCGCGCGAATTTTAATGTCGGAAACAAATTTGGATGAAGCGGCGGCGAACAATTTAATGAACAAAGCAAACGATGATTTGCGCGTTGCAATCGTAATGCACAAAGCGAATATAAACGCTGAGGCGGCGAAAAAGAAGTTGGCTGAAAATAATTTCGTGATAGAGAAAACCATCGAATCAATCAAATAAAATGCAGACTTTGGATTTGATCATCATCTTCGGTTACTTAATCGGCGTCACTTTGTTCGGTTTATGGTTCGCGCCGAAACAGGAGACGACCGAAGATTATTTTGTCGGCGACCGGAACGTGCCGTGGTGGGCGATTGCCGCTTCGATTGTGGCAACGGAAACTTCGACGATTACGTTTGTTTCCGTTCCCGGCATTGCGTTTGCCAAAGGCGGAAATTTTCAGTTTTTGCAGCTCGTCTTCGGTTATATGCTGGGGCGAATCGTGATTTCCCTTTTGTTCATTCCGCTTTATTTCAAAGGCGAATTGCAGACGGTTTACCAACTGCTCGGCGAACGCTTTGGAAGCAAAGTAAAAATGCTCGCGTCCGCCTTGTTCGTCGTGATGCGAAACATCGCCGACGGCATTCGGCTGCTGCTTACGGCGATTGTCTTAACTGCCGTTTACGTTGCGTTTCAGCCGGACGCGAACGCCGATTACGTGACCGTCGGTTCGATAATTCTGCTTGGCGCGATAATGATTATTTTTACGTTTTACGGCGGAATGGAAGCGGTGATTTGGGTCGAAGTCGTCCAACTCGGAATTTACATCGGCGGCGCGATAGCGGCGGCGGTCGTCTTGATAAATCAGATTGACGGCGGGTTTTCCGGCGCGGTTGCCATCGCCTCGCAATTCGACAAATTTGATTTGTTCGACTTCACTCTGGATTTTACGAAGACTTATACGTTCTGGGCGGGACTCGTCGGCGGCTGTTTTTTAACGATGTCCACGCACGGGACAGACCAATACCTCGTGCAGCGCTATCTTTGCACCGATCGTGCGAGCCGCGCGTCTTTGGCTCTGCTATCGAGCGGCGCGGTCGTTCTCGGACAATTCATCGGATTTCTTTTTATCGGCGTTTTGCTGTTCGCCTTTTACGCGCCGTTCAATGCAGCGGAATACGCGGGCGCCGGAGTTGCAAATTCCGGCGTTCCGGCGACGTTTCCGTTTGTGGGCGGCGATAAGGTTTTTCCCGATTTCATCACGAAATTTATGCCGACGGGTTTGAGCGGTTTGGTCGTCGCGGCGATTTTCGCGGCGGCGCTTTCTTCGTCTTTAAATTCGATTGCCGCAACTTTTATCAACGATTTATACAAACCGTTCGCGCGTGACAAATCCGACCGACATCTTTTGAAAATGTCCGGCTGGCTGACTTTGATCATCGGCATCGTGCAAATCGCGGTCGCGCTCGTCGTGATGAAACAAAACCGCTCGGCGCTCGACCAGGCATTGTCTATCGCGTCGCTTTTTAACGGTCCGGTTCTCGGCGTTTTTCTCGTCGGAACTTTCGTCAAACGCGCTAACGAATCGGCGGCTCTGACCGGAATGGCGGCGAGTATTCTGTTGATGCTCTGCATCAAATTTGCCACGCCGATTGCCTGGACGTGGTATGTTTTAATCGGCAGCTTGACGACGTTTTTCGTCGCTTGGCTGGCGAGTTTTATTTTTCAGAAAGAAGTTATCAACGATTAGTTTTATGAAATTTCAAAAATCATTTTTTTATCTTCGCGCGTTTTTATCCGTGCTTATCTGTGTTCATCTGTGGACGAATTCTCTTCCGGTTTTCTCTCAATCGCAAACGAAATTTCGCCCCTCGGAAAAGGCTTACAAATGGGCTGACAAGCGTTTGAAAAAAATGTCGCTCGATGAGCGCATCGGGCAACTCGTTCACGTCGGCATCAACGCGCGTTTTCAAAATCAGGACAGCCCGGAATTCAAAGAATTAAAACGCCAGGTCGTCGAAAATAAAGTCGGCGGCATCATCGTTTTCCTCGGCGGCGTTTACGAAACGGTTCACTTGATGAATCGTATGCAGGAACTCGCCGAAACTCCGCTGCTCATTTCGTCGGATTTTGAAACGGGCGTGGCGATGCGGTTTGAGGACACGACGAATTTCCCCTGGAATATGGCGATTGCCGCGACGGGCAACCCCGAATACGCGCGGCGGATGGGCGCGATTGCGGCGCGTGAATCTCGCGCGCTCGGCGTGCAGTGGGCTTTCGCGCCGACGGTTGACGTTAACAACAACTCGGAAAATCCCGTGATCAATGTGCGCTCCTACGGCGAAAATCCGGCGGACGTTTCGCGTTTCGCCGTCGCCTTCGCCCAAGGGTTGCAAAGCGGAAACGTCATTGCGACGGCGAAGCATTTTCCCGGACACGGCGACACGGCGGTTGACTCGCATCGCGGTTTGCCGGTAATTGATTTGCCGCGCTCCAGGCTCGAAGCAGTTGAGTTCGCGCCGTTCAAAGCGGCGATTGACGGCGGCGTCGCGTCGGTAATGATTTCGCATATCAGTATGCCGCAGATTGACGCGACCAAAGTCGAGCCGCTCAAAAAACCGATTAAAAATCTTTACTCCGAATCGGAAGTCGTCACCGAAAACACGACTCTGCCGGCGACGCTTTCACCGAACATCGTCACGCAGATTTTGCAGAAAGAGATGAATTTCGACGGCTTAATCGTCACCGACGCGATGGATATGAGCGGCTTGACGCTTTATTTTAATCAGGACGAAGCGGCGGTTCGTGCTGTCCTCGCGGGCGCGGACGTTTTATTAAAACCGGCGAGCGCCGATCAAACGATTAAAGGTTTGAAGGAAGCGGTTGCGTCGGGCAGAATCAGCGAAGAGCGCATTAACCATTCAGCCCGCAAAATTCTCGCCTGGAAATATCAATTGGGTTTAACCGAAAATAAAATCACGCCGCTTGACGCGATTGATAAAACGGTTTCCGGCGACGAAACGCGCCGACTATCGAGTGAAATCGCCGAAAGCGCGGTAACGTTGGTAAAAAGCGAAGCGGACGTTTTGCCGCTCAAAAAAGATAGAAAGGTTTTTCTGTTCGGCATCACCAACGGCGAAGACCGCAACTTCGTCTCGAATACTTTTCAACGCACTCTGCGGGCGGCGGGAATTAATTTTGAAGCTGTCATTTTAGACGAACGCGCTTCTGAAGAAGAAACGAACGCGGCGCGAAAAAAAGCGTTTGAAGCCGACGTTGTTTTAGCTGGACTTTTCGGGCGCGTGCGGACGGGCGCGAAAAACTCAGTCGGCATTCCCGAAGCGGGCGCGAAGGTTTTGCGCGAACTTCTCGCCAGCGACAAACGAATCGTCAACATAAGTTTCGGCAATCCGTATTTATTGAATAATTTTCCAGAAATGAAAACCTACATCGTCGCTTACGGCGATATGCCGAGTTTGCAGCGCGCGACGGCGCGCGCGCTTGTGGGCGAGATTGACTTCAAAGGAAAATTGCCAATTTCGCTCGGAGGGAATTCCGCACGCGGAACCGGAATTCAAATCAAATAAACTTAATCGAAAGTCCCGATTGATTTTTAAGAAGCCGTTTCAAGCGAGATTTTTGAGACGGCTTTCCGCTTATTTTCCGTAAATTATTCGTTTAATTTCTCTAATGCTTCGCGCGCGATTTCGCGGTCGTCGAAATGAAATTTATCGCTGCCGACAATCTGGTAAGTTTCGTGTCCTTTGCCGGCGATTAACACGACATCATTCGGTTTCGCTTGTCGAATCGCGTGGTGAATCGCTTCGCGGCGATCAGAGATGGCGAGATACGGACAAGCGGTTTCTTTCAAGCCAACTTCGATTTCACGAATAATTTTCAGAGGGTTTTCCGTGCGCGGATTGTCCGACGTAACGATTACCAAATCGCTGTGTTTTCCGGCGACCGCTCCCATCGGGGCGCGCTTGGTTTTGTCCCGGTCGCCGCCGCAGCCGAAAACCGTGATGATTCGTCCGCTCGTCAAATCCCTGGCGGTTTTTAAGGTATTCAGCAGCGCGTCGTCCGTATGCGCGTAATCAACGACGACCGCGAAATCGCCGTCGTGCGCCACGCGCTCGAATCTGCCCGGCGCGCCGACGCACGTTTTCAAGCCTTCGGAAATTTTGTCCAAATCATAACCGAGTTCGAGCGCGGCGGCGGTTGCCGCGAGCATATTGTAAACGTGCGGCTTGCCGACGAGCGGCGACGTGATTTTTCGCGTTCCGTGCTGAGTAATTAAATCGAAACGAGTTCCCTTAATCAAAGAAACTTCGACGTTTTCCGCCGTTAAATCCGCCGCGTTATTTTGCGCGAAAGTAACGACGGTTTGATTGTTCGATTTTAATTCTGCCGCTAATCTGGCGCCGTATTCGTCGTCAGTATTTATCACGCTCGATTTTGGAATCTCGCCCAAACGCCCGTCGAAAAGTTTTTTCTTCGCATCGTAATAATTCTCCATCGTTAGGTGGTAATCGAGATGGTCGCGCGTCAGATTGGTGAAAACCGCTGCCTGAAAACGCAGTGCGTCGCAGCGGTGCAAATCAATCGCCTGCGAAGAAGTTTCCATCACCGCCATCCGGCAATCGTCTTCCGCCGCGCGGCGCAGAAATCTGTTTGTATCCGACGCTTCAGGCGTTGTTCGCACCGCCGGTTCGCTTTGTTCGCCGATGCGGTATTCGACCGTCGTCAGCATCGCCGCCTTCTCGCCGTTTGCTTCTGCCAGAGCAAAAACCAAATACGTCGTCGTCGTTTTGCCGTTCGTTCCCGTAATGCCGACAAGATTTAAATCGTGCGACGGATTGCCGTTGATTACGGCGGCGGCACGCGCGAGCGCCGTCCGCGCGTCGGCAACCTTCAGCCACGCGCCTTGAAAATCTGCGGGCGCGGCGAGTTCGGAAATCACGCCTACCGCGCCGCGCCGCATCACATCGCCGACGAATCGGTGTCCGTCCATCGTCAGACCGCGGACGGCGACGAACAACGCGCCCTTCCCAGCCTGCCGCGAATCGTGCGTTACGTCGAATACTTCCGCATCGCTTTTTCCGGTTAATTCGGCGCCGGTCGCCTCGCCGACCTGCTTGACCGTAATTTTATGCATCATAAAAATACCAAAGTTTTACGGATTATACTTATTTGGCTTGCCTTTGCGAAATCGGTTATTATTGTAAACGTCGAGGTAGTAAAACTAAATGAATTTTATCAAAATAATTCTCGTCGCCGTCGCTTTAATCGTCGCGGCAATGCTCGCGTTCTCTGTCGTCGGCATCGTCTATTCGGCTTTGTGGTATTTGTTCTTGCTCGGCGTAGTCGCCGCCTGCGGCGCGGTCGGCTATAAACTTCTAATCAAAGAAAAGGAATCGCCGCAGCTCGAAGGCAAAATTCCGACGACGATTGCCGAGATGGAAAACGCCGACCGGACTTTGGAAGAATACAAACGAAAATATCTGCCGAAGTAGATTTTCACGCGAGACGCTTCGCTAGACAATTTTTCGCCAATCCGATAAATTCAATTTTGTTCTCTTTGCTTGTTTAAAATGCTGAGATGGCGTAATTGGTAGCCGCGCTGGTCTTAGGAGCCAGTGCCGAAAGGCGTGCGAGTTCGAGTCTCGCTCTCAGCACCAAAAATTCTTCCGCTCGACGCATTCGAACCGAACACCGGTTCAAAGGCGAAAATTCTTATCAACAAATTTGTTCAATCTATATTCTCAGAAGTAGGCGGAAGCACGTATGAAGCAAGCGCGAAACATACTCGCTTCATACGTGCTTCCGCATAAACCGCTAAACTCTATACCATTAAAATTTCGCTTTTTCATACTTCGCCGTCGCCTGGCGGAAAATCCTGACCCCAAAAACTCTTATTCGACATTTACAGGCAAGTTCGTTATTCTTTTCTTGAACCGAAGCGAGAAGAAACGTCTTTTTTTGCGACGACTTTTCGCATCGAAAACAAGGCAATTATTTACAACGAATGAACACTGAATTGATCGAAGTTTCTCCGACGCAGCGAGAAATAAAAATCGAAATCGAACCCGCCGAAGTGCGGGAAGTTTACAATCGAGTCAGCCAGAAATTTGCCAAACAAGCGCAGATTGACGGCTTTCGCAAAGGCTTCGCGCCGGTTGACGTGGTGCGTATGCGCTACAAAGAGCAGATTCAGTCCGAGGTTTTGCAAGAGCTTTTTTCGCCGAAGGTCGGCGAGGCGATTCAGGAATACAATCTGCAGCCGCTTGCCGAACCGCACCTGCATTTGGAAGACGCGGAGAATATCAAGGTCAACGGGTCGCAGCCGATTTCCCTGCGCGTTCAAGTCGAGGTGATGCCGGAAATCCCTGCGCCCGAATATAAAGATTTGGAAGTCGTGCGGCGCACACGTCCGCTCTCTGATGAAGAACTCGACGCTATTATTGAGGAACGCCGTCAGGAATCAGCCACGCTTCTGCCGGTCGAAGACAGAAAATCGCAGGCGGGCGATACGTTGATTGTTGATTTGGAAGGCGCGTTTGTCGGCGAAGAAGAAAGCGAACCGATCCGAGCCGACGATTTGGAAATCAAATTGGGCGACGAGCGAATCGAAAAATCATTTACGGAAAATCTCGTCGGCGTCGAGCAAGACGAGGAAAAGGAATTTACCGTCTCTTACGCCGAAGATTTCACGTCGCCGATGCTGGCGGGAAAAACCGTTAATTACCGAGCGAAAATCAAATCAATCGGCGCGGTCGAACTGCCCGATTTGGATGACGAATGGGCGACGAGCCTCGACGAAGGTTACGAATCTTTGCAGGATTTGCGCTCGAAGTTGCGCGTGGATTTGGAAGCGTCGGCGAAGGACGAAGCGGATAATCGCCTTCGTTCCGAGCTGATTCAAAAGCTCATCGAGAAGCACGATTTTGAAGTTCCGGACACTTTGGTTGATATTCAAGCCAGAAATCTTTTGAACAATTTCGCGCAGGATATGGCGCAGCGCGGAATGGATTTGAACAATGTCGAAAAAGATTTCGTTCAGATGGTTTACACGCAAATGCAGGCGCAAGCCGAACGTGACGTGCGCGGCGCGATGCTGCTCGAACGAGTCGCCGAGCTCGAAAACGTCGAGGTTTCCGGCGAAGAGATCAACGAGGAAATTGAACGAATGGCGCGGCATTACCGCACCACGCCCGAAGAAATTCGCGCATCTCTGAATCAGCAGCAAGGCGGCGAAGCAAACATCGCCAACAGTCTGCGAACGCGCAAAGCCGTCGAAGCGTTGGCGACCAATGCGAAAATAACCGACGGCGAATGGATTGACCCGAATCAACCGCCGGCGGTCGCCGAAGAAAACGAAGCCGAAACAGGCGAAGCGGAAACTGCCGTTGAAGAATCTTCTGAAGACAAAGAAGAATCGAAAGAAAATAAACCGAAAGCGGAAAAGAAAAAAACCGAAACCAAAGAGCCGAAGAAAAAAGCGGCGAAGAAAGATTAAAATTATTTTTTTGAGCGTTTGCAATTTGAAGGATAATCTGTAAAATAAAATTCCAATTGGCAATAGCCATTATTTCAACAGTTATCTCCGCCGGGTTAAACCGATTCTTAAACAAATCGCTCAAGCAATTATAAAGAGAGAGAAATTATGTTAGTTCCAATGGTAGTCGAGCAAACTTCGCGGGGCGAACGAGCGTTCGATATTTATTCGAGACTTTTGAAAGACAGTATTATTTTTATCGGCACGCCGATTGATGATATGGTGGCGAATCTGATTGTCGCGCAGCTTTTATTTTTAGAAGCCGAAGACCCCGAACGCGACATCAATTTGTATATCAACAGCCCAGGCGGTTCGATCACCGCCGGGATGGGAATTTACGACACGATGCAGTTTATCAAAAACGATGTAACAACGATTTGCGTCGGGCAATGCGCTTCGATGGGTGCGCTGCTTTTGACCGCGGGAACGAAAGGCAAGCGTTTCGCTTTGCCGCATTCGCGCATTTTGATTCACCAGCCGTCAGGCGGCGCGCAGGGTCAGGAAACCGACGTGCGCATTATGGCACAGGAAATTTTGCGGATGAGAGAGATGACTTCGCGGATCATCTCGCACCACAGCGGACAGCCTTACGAACAAGTCGAACTGGATGTCGAACGCGACCGCATTATGTCGCCGATTCAAGCCAAAGAATACGGCTTGATTGACGAGGTTATCGAACACCGGGAAACTTAAAAATTTTGGATTTTGGATTTTGGATTTTGGATTGAAAAAACTTTCTCGATCCGAAGTCCAAAATCCGATAACAGCATTCCGAAATCCAAAATCTAAAATCCAAAATATGATTAGAAGACCCGAAGAAATCCTGCGCTGCTCGTTTTGCGGCAAATCGCAGAACGAAGTCAAAAAACTCATCGCCGGACCGAGCGTTTACATCTGCAATGAGTGCATAGACATCTGCAACGAAATCATCAACGACGACGAGCAGGCGGAAACGGCGAACGTTCGCTCAACCTTGCCGAAACCGCAGGAGATAAAACATTTTCTCGACGAATACGTGATCGGTCAGGACGAAACGAAAAAACGTCTTTCGGTCGCCGTCTATCAGCATTACAAGCGGATTGAAATGTCGAAAATCCGTCAGGATGTCGAACTCCAAAAATCGAATATCCTTTTAATCGGTCCGACGGGAACGGGCAAAACTCTGCTCGCGCAGACGCTCGCCCGTATTTTGAGCGTTCCGTTCTGCATCGTTGACGCGACCACTCTAACCGAAGCCGGCTACGTCGGCGAAGACGTGGAAAACATTATCTTGCGCCTTTTGCAATCTGCCGGGAACGATGTCGAACGCGCCCAGCACGGCATTATCTACGTTGACGAGATTGATAAAATCTGCCGCAAAGACGACAATCCTTCGATCACGCGCGACGTTTCGGGCGAAGGCGTGCAGCAGGCGCTCCTTAAAATTTTGGAAGGCACAATCGCTAATGTTCCGACCAGCGGCGGGCGCAAACATCCGCAGCAGGAATTTCAGCCGATTGACACGACGAACATTTTATTCATTTGCGGCGGCGCCTTTATCGGCTTGGATAAAGTCGTTGACAAACGTTTCCGCAACAAATCGCTCGGCTTTCAGGCGGAAGTCAAATCGAGCAAAGAGCGGCACGACGCCGCGATTAACAATCTCGAACCCGAAGATTTGATTCATTACGGCTTGATTCCCGAATTCGTCGGTAGATTGCCGGTTCTCGGAACTTTAAGCGAACTCGACGAAGCCGCGCTGCTGCAAATTCTGACCGAGCCGAAAAATTCCTTGGTCAAACAATACCAGCGCAAATTTGAATTCGACAACGTACGCCTCAAATTCACCGACGACGCTCTCAAAGCCGTCGCGCATCAAGCCTTTCAGCGCAAAGTCGGCGCACGCGGTCTGATGATGATTTTAGAAGAAATTCTGTTGCAGCCGATGTATGTGCTGCCGTCGCAAAAGCGCGTCAAAGAACTCGTCATCACCAAAGATATGGTCGAACGCAAAGCCCCCGCGCTCGAAGTCGTGCGCGATATGGAAGAAGCGGCGTGAGAAAAGGATGAAGGATGAAGGATGAATAAGAAACATATCGTTTTATTCATCCTTCATCCTTTTATAAATTTGCTAATTCGCAAACCAGCATTTCGATTTGAAGACGCGAGCCGACAACGCCGCCGCCGCCTATTGAAGTTTTTATCGCTACGTCAGTCTCGGCGATTCTTTTCATAATCGTGGTTAGTTTTTCCGTCTCAATTCGGCGGGCGGTCGCCAAAAAATCTTCTTGTTTGCTATACGGCAATTTCATCACGCGCGCCACTTCCCTGCGCTCGACGCCGCTTCGCATCAATTCTTTCGACATTAAAAGACGACGGAAATTGCTGGCAATTAACCCGAGCAGCATCAGCGGTTCCGCGCCGTCGTCGAGGATTTTTTTCAAAATTGAGAGCGAGCGGGTTTTGTTTTTTGCAAGAAGACTGTCGGTTAAATCGAAATTGGAAATGGCGCGCGAATCCGGCACTAAAGCCTCCACGAGTTCATAAGTGATCAATGAATCGGGCAGAGCGGCGACCGCCAATTTTTTGAGTTCGTTCATCAAGCGGCGGGCATTGCCTCCGACTAAACCGACCAGATGACGCAGGGCGCGCTCGTCGGCTTCGGCGTTCAAGTCTTTTAATTTCGTTTTCGCCCACGCGAGCATTTCGTCGTCATTGAATTCGGCAAACTCGACTGCCGCGGATTTCTCCAATAACAATTTAGCGATTCGGCGTCGTTTGTCGAGTTCGCCCGCAACGAAAATTACGACGGAAGTTTCAGCCGGACGACTCAGATACGCCGCTAAACTTGCTTCGTCGTCTTCCCTTAAATTGTCTTTAGCAGCGTTTGCCGAAACAATCACGTCGGTGATTTTAACGACACGCCGCGCCGAAATCATCGGCAATTGTTCGGCGGCGGCGAGCGCGTGCTGCACCGGCGAACGGCTTAAACTAAATTCGGTTTCGTTAAACTCGCGCAGCGAAGAATCAGCCAAAACCGAATCAGCGATGTTCTTTGCAGCCAAATCCCGCAAATAAGTTTCGGCTCCGAAAAGCAGATAGACCGGCGCGAACTCACGGCGTTTCAAATGATTCCACAAATCGTCGCGCGAAAGAATTTTCATAATCTATTTATCGTCTTTGACGCCCAGCCCGTTGACGATCGTCGAGACGACCGATTCGGCAAACGCCCGCGCCATTCGCTCGACCGCCGGGTCTTCTTCGTTGAAAAACGAGCGCGGGTCGTCGGAAAATTCAAACGAATCGCGGAAGATAAAATTTTGGTTATCGTAGAGAATTTTGTTTTCCTTCAAATCCCGAATCGTCACCGCCGCGACAATCGTCACTTCATAAACGCGGGCGCGCCCGTCGCGGTCGAGCAGCACGCCGGAGAAAATAAAGTTACGAATCGTGCCTTCAATCACCGCGTCGGCGTTCTCGCGCGAGCCTTGCACTTTCAGACCGCGACCGCGCCGAATAATTTCTTTGGTCACGGCTTCGGTGAAACGCGATTCGGCGCGGAAACGCGCTCCTTCGACTTCAAATTGAAACGCCGGAACCGCAACGGTCTTAATATTCTTCGGCAAACCAGAATTAGTGACGGGTTTGTAACATTCACGAAAACCGGAAACCGAGAGGAAAAGCGCAACGATGCCGACTAATTTTATAAATTTCATAATTCGCCTTTTATTTTATCAACAACTCGCAATGTTTCAACCGTCGCTCGCACGTCGTGAACGCGGACGACGCTGGCGCCATTCCAAACCGCAATCGCCGCCGCCGCCAAACTTCCCGGCAGTCTTCCATCAATCGGCGCATCGTTCAGAATTTTTCCGAGAAAAGATTTGCGCGACGCGCCGATGACAAGCGGAAATTCGGAAAACTCGATGCGCAATAAATTCAACTTCGCAATCAATTCTAAATTTTGCTCGAAGGTTTTACTAAAACCGATGCCGATGTCGAGCGCAATGTTTTCTCGTTTCACACGGTAACTTTCGGCTCGTTTGACACTTCGGCGAAAACTCGTCGAAACTTCCCGAAAAACGTTTTTGACCGGCGGTTGTTTGTGCATCGTTTCAAAATCGCCGCGCAGATGCATCAAAACCAAACCCGCGTTCGTTTGCGCGGCGACCGCCGCGATTTGTTCATCAAACAGCAAACCGGAAACGTCGTTGATAATTTCCGCGCCAGCTTCGACGGCTCGTTTTGCCACTGCCGCCTTGCTAGTGTCAACGGAAATCGGAACGTCGAATCGCTTGGCAATCGCTTCGATGACGGGAACGACGCGCCTGGTTTCTTCTTCGATGGAAACTCTTTTGCTCATCGGACGCGTTGATTCGCCGCCGATGTCGAGAACGTCTGCGCCTTCTGCGATTATTTTTTCGGCACGCCGCAGAGAATCGTCAATCGAGAAAAATTTTCCGCCGTCGCTGAAGCTGTCGGGCGTGACGTTGAGAATCGCCATCACCAAAGTTTTTTCAAAAGATAATTTGCGCCGCGACGTCTTCCAAAACATAAATCAATTAAACGCAAAGAACGCCTAGAAAGCAAAGAAAAAAGTTTCATCGTCCTTCGATCTGCCCATTCAAGGCTTGTGGCTGGGCGGAAATTTGGCAGTATTGATGAGACAAACTCTAATTTGGGTAGCACGCTCTGGTAAAAACACTTTCGTTCCTAATACCTTTGTGCCTTAAATGATAAGACAATGCGAAAGGCATAAATGAAGTTGAAACTTCATTTATGCCTTTCGCATTTACTGTTTTACTATTTTAAGCCGTTGCCGGATTGTTCGGCGTTATTGGCGGTAGAATCGGTTTTTTGAACGGATTCTTGGAAGTTTCGTCTTCCGCTTTCTGCGGCGTTCCGTCGTTATTATTGTTGACCTCGTTGCCGGTGTCGTCATCGAGTGGCAAACCGGCGGCGATGCGGCGAATCTGCACGCTGTCAAGCGTTTCGCGTTCGAGCAGCGCCTGGGTCAGATTTTCCATCGCTTCTTTGTTGTCCGACAAAATTTTCTTCGCCCGGTCATATTGCTCCGAGATAATGCGTTTTACTTCTTGGTCAATTTTAATCGCCGTATCTTCGCTGAAATCACGATGCTGCGCGATTTCACGACCGAGGAAAATTTGCTCTTCTTTTTTACCGAACGCGAGCGGTCCCAACTCTGACATTCCGTAAGTGCAGACCATCGAACGCGCCAGTTCGGTTGCTCGCTCGATGTCGTTCGAGGCGCCCGTAGTAATGCGTCCGATGTAAAGTTCTTCGGCGATGCGCCCGCCCATCGCGTTGGCGATCATTGCTAAAAGCTCTTCTTTGGTGCGTCCCAAAACGTCTTGCTCCGGCAGGTAATAAGTTACGCCGAGAGCGCGTCCGCGCGGCACTATCGTCACTTTGTGAACCGGATCGCTTTCGGGAATATTCATCCCGACGAGCGCGTGACCGGCTTCGTGAATCGCCGTCAGGCGGCGTTCTTTTTCAGAAACGACCATACTGCGGCGTTCCGGACCCATCATCACTTTGTCTTTCGCAAATTCGAGGTCGAACATTGTAACGACCTTTTGGTTGCGGCGCGCGGCGTTGAGCGCGGCTTCGTTAACCAAATTCGCCAAATCAGCGCCGGTAAAGCCGGGCGTTCCGCGAGCGATAACATTAACGTTAATGTTTTCGTCGAGCGGAATTTTTCGGGTGTGAACCTTTAAGATTCCTTCGCGTCCGCGCACGTCCGGGTAAGAAACGATAACTTGCCGGTCGAACCTTCCGGGACGAAGCAGCGCCGGGTCGAGAACGTCCGGGCGGTTGGTCGAAGCCATTAAAATAACGCCTTCGTTCGATTCAAAACCGTCCATTTCGACGAGCAGTTGGTTGAGCGTTTGCTCACGCTCATCGTGTCCGCCGCCTAAGCCCGCGCCGCGATGTCGTCCGACCGCATCAATTTCGTCAATAAAAATAATGCACGGCGCGTTTTTCTTGCCCTGTTCAAAAAGGTCTCGGACGCGCGAGGCGCCGACGCCGACGAACATTTCGACAAAGTCTGAACCGGAAATCGAGAAAAATGGCACGTTGGCTTCGCCCGCGACCGCTTTGGCGAGCAGAGTTTTGCCGGTTCCCGGAGGTCCGACCATCAAAACTCCCTTCGGAATACGCCCGCCGAGTTTTTGAAATTTTTGCGGGTCTTTCAAAAATTCGATAATTTCCTGCAATTCGTCTTTGGCTTCTTCGACTCCGGCGACATCTTTGAACGTAATGCGCTTTTGCTGATTATTAAGGAGTTTCGCTTTTGACTTGCCGAAGCTGAGGGCTTTGTTGCCTCCCGCCTGCATCTGCCGCAAAGTGAAAGCGAGAAACCCCATCAGAAGTAGAAACGGCAGCGCATTGATTAACAAAAGCCAACCCCAGCCGGTCGAAGCCGGTTCGAGCTTGATCGTTGTGCCGGTTTCGTTCGCCGCCGCTAAAATTGCTTCGCGCGTCGCATCGCTCGAATCGAGCTTGGCAGTAAACTTCTCGTTATTTGCTTTGCTGACCAACTCAAGCGTATCCTGCCGCACCGTGACTTCGGACGCTTCTTTGTTTTTAATTAGTGTTGTAGCTTTGTCAAATGATAACTCCTTCGGAGCGGTGGTTTGCTTGCTTTGCAAAAAGTAAACAAACAGCAGCGCGCTGGAAATAATCATCAGCCATAACAGAACTTGTTTTGCTTTAGAACTCAACTTTAATAGCCTCCAAAATTTAAACTTTCCTCATCGTCGTTCGAGCAAAAGTTTTCCTTCAATTTTAGTTACAGCTTTTTGATGAAAATTTCCATTCTCACGTTGTTCTTTCAATCCGCCTGTAACGCTTTTCAAACCTCAATCTACGATTGTAGTTCGCCGACAGTCATTTTTCAACCTTTGTTTTTTGGAAATGCAGTTTCCCGTCTTTTTTTGAAACGATTTCGCCGCCCGGAAGTTCAACAGTTCTGCCGCTCTTCCGGCTGAAAATCAATTTTTCGATTGACTCTATATGTTTCAGTTCCAAACGGCGAAGATTTCCGCGATTTTCCTTCAGCCAATCGCGCAAAACGGTTCGTCTGACAGACGGAAAAATGTCTTTCAAACCTTTTAAAGGTAAATTTTTAGTTTGGTCTTCGGTCTTTGGTCTTCGCTCTTCGTCAGTGTCGCGTTCAAAGTCACAAGTTACAGGTTTTTTCTCCGCGTCGCTGCGCTCCGTCACCGCGTCCAACGCTAAAGCGTCTTCTCTGAGCAGCCGCGCCGTTTGCGCTAAAGTTTCAACAATCTTCGGATTGAAATCTTTAAGCAGCGGAAGCAAAACTTTGCGGATTCTGACGCGTTTGTATTTCAAATCTTCATTCATCGCGTCGTATCGAAATTCGATTTTATTCAAAAGACAAAAATTCTCCGTATCTTCCCGCTTCGCCCAATTGACTAACGGACGAACCAGTTCGATTTCGGATTTGTGATTTTTAATTCGGTCTTCGGTATTTGGACTTTGCTCTTCAGCTTGAAATCCGAAATCCTCCGTAGTCCGAAACCCGAAATCGGCAGGCTTGAGGCTCCTTCGCGGTTTTATTCCGCCTAAACCTTCAATGCCGCTGCCGCGAATTAAATTAAAAAGAAAAGTTTCCGCTTGGTCGTTGAGCGTGTGCGCCGTCAGAACCGCGTAAGCGTCAAGATTAGCGGCGGTCTCCAAGAGAAAATCGTAACGCGCGTCGCGGGCGTTCTGTTCGAGATTTCCGGTCTCAAACCGAGTTTCGCTTTTCCCCAAAGCCAGTTCGTAACCGAATTGGCTCGCCAAATTTTTGACGAATTGCTCGTCCGCATCGCTGTCTTCGCCGCGCAGATTGTGATTGAAATGAGCGATGACGAAACGCAAATTTAATTTTTCGAGTTTTTTCAATTCGTGCAGAGCAAGCAACAAACTCACCGAATCGGCGCCGCCCGAAATTGCCGCAATGAAAGTTGCATCGGCAAACGGCAATTTGAGTTTGCGCCATTCGGTTAATAAATTGCGGACGAATTTCTGCATCTTATTTTGAGAGCGTAATCAATTTCGCCGGTAGACAAATCGTAGCGCGATTAAACTATAATTTACTTTTCGGTAAACTTCATACGGCAAATCTTTGTTCAGCAAGATGTCAGAAAAAACTCTAAAACTCAAATACGAAGCAGGTACTTTAATTTTGGAAGGCGCCGAGGAAAACGATTTCGCGCCGAAGGCTTTCGTCTGGGACAAACGAACCAGACAATTCCGCTCGCCCGCTTACAAATACCGAGAGATTATCAAAGAATTTATCCGCACTAAAACTGCTTACGAAGACTCTGCGAAACGATACGACCAATTCGCTTTCAAGCAGAAATTTCACGTCGCGCCGCGCCCGTATCAAACCGCTTCGGTCGAAGCGTGGCGGGCAAATGAACGGTGCGGCGTCGTCGTTCTGCCGACCGGCGCGGGCAAAACGCACGTCGCAACGATGGCGATTGAAATGTGCGGGCGGCAAACGCTCGTCGTCGTGCCGACGATTGATTTGATGAACCAGTGGTATGACCTTTTGATTTCGACGTTTGACGCGGAAATCGGTTTAATCGGCGGCGGCTTTTACGAAATCGGCGCGATAACCGTCACGACTTACGCTTCGGCTTTCCGCCATCAGGAACGTTTGGGCAATCAATTCGGTCTGGTGATTTTCGACGAATGTCATCATTTGCCGTCCGAAGGCTACAAATACGCGGCGGAATTCGCGCTCGCGCCGTTTCGTCTCGGCTTGAGCGCCACGCCCGAACGCGGCGACGAAGGCGACGAACTGTTGCAGGAAATCGTCGGCGAATTCGTCTATCGGCTCGAAGCGCAGGAACTGGCGGGCGAATATCTCGCCGATTACGTCGTCGAGCGAATCGAAGTCGAATTGTCCGACGCGGAACGCCGCGAATACGAGCGCGAACGCCTGATTTATACTGATTTCAAACGCCGCAAAAATCTGCCTTACGGACAGGAAGGCTGGCGAATGTTTTTGATTCACAGCGCAAAAAGCGAAGACGGTCGCCGCGCGATGAAAGCCTACCGCAACCAGAAAAAAATCGCGCTCGGCACAGATTCAAAACTGCGCGTTCTGCAGGATTTATTAATTCGCCACAAAAGCGACCGAACTTTAATTTTCACTGCTGAAAACGCAATGGTTTATCAAATCTCCCAAAACTATCTCGTTCCCGCCATCACGCACGAAACGAACGTCAAGGAACGAAAATTCTGGCTCGACGCATTCAACAAAGGCGACGTTCTCGCTCTTTGCACCTCGAAAGTTTTGAACGAAGGCGTTAACGTTCCCGAGGCGAGCGTGGCGATTATTCTCTCCGGCTCAGGATCAAGCCGCGAACACATTCAGCGTCTGGGCAGAATTTTGCGCAAGAAAGCCGACAAACAGGCGATTCTTTACGAAGTCGTAACACGCAACACGAGCGAAGAATACACTTCGCAAAAACGCTCGGACGTGCGGCAGTTTCAAGACGTGAAACAGCGATTCAAACGCGGTCTGTTTGAATGAGATTGCCAGCCGCTTCGACGAGCAGACGCGGCTCGATTTTCGTTTTATAAAAAAGCACGTTCGGGCTTTCCCAGAGCGGTTCGTCGCGACTGCCGCGCAATTCCTGCGATGCAGCGAGAATAAATTTTGTGTAATTCGCCGTCGCAAATTCTTCCAATCGTTTTTGCAAACTCTTCGGTGTCCAAAATCCCAAAACGTCGAGGTAAATCTCTTTGTTCTGCGGAGAAACTAAAACCAAATCGGGGGCGAACGCCGTTTTTCCCAAATCAATCACTTTGCGGTTTTCATTTAATTGCCAACCGTCTGGGGAAGACTTTTCCCAGTTTTTTACGAGTTTTTCGAGGTCTGGATTTTCGTATTCCGGCTCGTCGTAATAACACGATTTTAATTCGGTTTGCTCGCTCGTCAATTCGTAAAACACATTTCCGCCTTGCTTTTGCGCGACTTCCGCCGACACTTTCCAGTTTTGACAAAGAAGCAGCGCGGGCAGGAAAACCGCCATCCGAACGCCGTATTTTTGCGAGCGATGAAACAAAGAAGCCGCGCCGGTCAATCGAATTTCATAACCGTTCGCAGCGTTCCCGGCGACCGCGTGAATCAAACCGAAACGTTTTATCGAATTAAAAATTGCCCGGTAATTCGCCGCGTCAGACGGCGCGACCAGAATTTTCATTTCGACGCATTTGTAGAGCAACGCCTGCGCCTGCGCGAGATTATAACGGTCGAGCAAATCAGTAGGCGCGATTGTTTCAAAAGAAATCAGTCGCTGCTGAAAAGACAAATCGGCGTAAAGCTGCCCGTAAATCGTGCCTGAATCAGTCTCGAATTCGGCGGCGATTGTTTCCAGCACTTTATTTTTTGCCGCCGAATCAGGCGCGACCGGTTGAAATTTGCGGGCTTCGAGAAAAACCCGGCGGCGAATGTCTTCGGGCGCGGCGACGCTCGCGGTTTCAAATTCGCAGCGGTCAGTCAGCAATTTAATAAGTCCGCGCAAGATTCGATAATCCGTTCCCGTGCCGACGTATTCCTCCAACTCGCTTTCCAATTCGCCGCGCGTTTTACCTTGAAACTCGTCGAAAATTTCGATTAAAACTTGCGCATCGCGCAAATAACCCGCGTCGTCGGTTTTAATTGTGCGCGGAACTATTTTATCGCCGCGCCGCCAGTTAATCGCTAAATCGGATGTCAGCATTGTTTTTTCAACAGCGCGTAATTTATTAAAAGTCTTTTCGGACGAAAAAGTTCGATAAAAAACAGCAGTTGTAATTTCCGCACCGCTGCTCGTGTTTTGACAATTATAAGATTTTTAGTTGATGCCGGTAAATCTCAAAATAACTTTACGGCTTTTGCCGTCAATTTTCCCGAGCAGAATTTCGCGTAAATTTTTATATTATATTAATTATCAGACAACCG
>CADCUR010000252.1 GCA_902805935.1 uncultured Pyrinomonadaceae bacterium | reverse complement strand
TTTAACTGTATCGAATGCCCGCCTACTTTAATTCCAAATCTCGGACAACGATTTCCTTTTCGCCGCCCTGCACAATCAAGCTATAAATTCCGCCCGGGATTTCTTTTAACCTAAACTCACCGATTTCGTTGACGGCGGTTTCAAAATCGCCGAGTTTAACCGTGCCGTTTGCAAAGCCTTGACCTAAAATCTGTCCGTGCAGGTTAAAGCCGCGCCCGGTCTTCGCAATCCGAATGTCCAAAGCGTTTTCGCCCGCTTGAAAAAGCATCTGCCGCGCTTGCGACGCAGTAGCCGAACGCTCGCCGAAAGCCGCTTGGGTGGGCGATAAATCCATTTGCAAAATTGCGAAAATTCTTTCGAGAACGCTCTTTTTCGGCTCGACGGCTCGCGACCGGAAAATATTTTTCGACCACCGAATCGCGTTTGCCGGCGCATCAACGGATTCGTCCGTCTGCATCAGATGAATAATTTTGTTGATTGCCTGGTCGTTATTTTCGCTCATTAAGTTCATCGCTTCTTATCTGCCTCTCTAATCTAACAGTGCAAATCATCAGATGAGAAAGACAGACGGAATTTAAATATTTTCGCCGCAATAAGAGAGAAATTTATTTCTCTAAAATTTTCGCCAGCTTTTTTAAGCACCTGGTTCGCAACGGACTAATGCTCGTTTCGCCGACGCCGATTTCTACGGCTACTTCCGCGTAGGTCGCCGCAGAATCCCGCAGATAAATCATCGAAAGAATTTTCCGGCAGCGCTCTTCCATTTCCGCTAAAGCCGTTCTGATTAAATGTTGTTCTTCGAGTTCAATCAAAACCGCATCGGCAAGCGGCGCCGCGTCAATTAGATTCTCCATCTCCGCTTCAAATTCTTCTTCGGTCGCCGGTGAATAAAAATTTTTCTCGCCGCGCACCGCGCCCCAGGTTTTAAACTTCGCGGTTGTGACGATCCACGAGCGGATTTTTTCCGGCTGCTCGATTTCATCTAATTTTTCAAATAATGTTAAGAAAACTTCCTGCAAAATGTCCGCCGATTGTTCTTCCGACAAACCGGCGCGGCGCGGAACGGTAAAAATCAGTCGTTGATAGCGGTCAACGAGTTCATTCCACGCCGCTTCGTCACCGCGGCGACACGCGCCGATCAGCTCGGCATCAGTCTTTGCCAACCTGCTCGCCGAAAATCCGGTCGTTAATTTCTTTATAGTAGTTTCACTCAATCGGTTAGAATTTTGAATTATCAGCGAAAAACAGTCAATCGGTAAAAAGTATCTTCTCTGATTTACTACCAAAAGCGAATAAAATAATGGCTGGCGAATTTCACTTTTTGCGTGAATTTTCGCCATTGGGAATATTCAATAGTTTTTAACTGCCGAAAATTCTCAAATTTTTGTATTACGACACCGGCAACATCTACGTCGTCGGCACGACTTTCGGCACTGTGCCGACGGTAAATCCGATTCAACCGAATCCCGGCTCACCGTCCGATGCTT
>CADCUR010000251.1 GCA_902805935.1 uncultured Pyrinomonadaceae bacterium | reverse complement strand
TTACAACTACAAGTACGACGACCCGAAAGACACAAACCGATTCTTTTTCCGCTCCGACCATTTCAACTACGCCATCAACGGCATTCCGATTGTTTTCTGGTTTGACGGCGTTCACGAAGATTATCACGGCGCGGACGACGAAGCGGAAAAGATTGATTACGCAAAAATGGAACGAATCTCGCGCACGATTTTTCTCACGATGTGGGAAATCGCTGATTTAAAGGAGCGACCGGCGGTTGATAAACAACTACCGAAAGAATTAACCGAGCGATAAAATTTGATTTTCTTTTTCTTATCAAAAAGCGAATAATTAGCGTAGAAGTTACGCAGTTGGAATCAGCGAATATAGCGGATTAGCCAAATAAGCCCTGACTGCCGCTCGAATAATGCTCGTTTTCGCTTCAAACCAACTGATGCCTGTTCGGTAACAATGGCTTTCAATCCGCAAGAATGCTCGCAAGCACAAGTTAATATGATTTTGCCACGGTCGTCTTCGGCGACATTGCGCCCGTTCAATTAAACAAAACTGTTTGATGCCGCGATGAAACTGCTCGATCTGCCAACTGAAAGAAGCACATTTGACGCGCTCCAAATCCGTCATCTCGATTTTGTTGGTCGCCCAGTGCTCGGCGTTGCCGTTTGTGTCAATCAAGCGAAACACTTTGATCTCGCCAAAGCCTTTGAGCCAGAGGAGTGTGCCTGCCTCGTCAAGATCAAGTTCGGACACGGCTTTTAAGCCTTTGCCCTGTGGGTTGACCTGGCGATTTCCTTTGAGCCTCGTCAGAAAATGCCAGCCCAAGCCGCGCACGAGTTTCAGATTATCGAGCGAAGAATACCACGAGTCGAAACAGACCATCGAAGGAGAAAAACCGCGCTCGTGCGCCTTCATGATCATTTCCGAGAAATGATCATTCTTGGTTTTTCGGTCCGTGTCCTTGTCAAAAATCCGGTAATCACAAGGCACGGCGCGGTCACCATCCGTCCACAATAGAGTGATCAAATTAATGCCCGATACGACCATGCCGTGTTTGCCCGAATAATGCCGGTAAACCAAATCGTTTCTCCGCGAATACGGTTTGTCTAAAGTTGAATCATCGAGCACCAAAAGCCCATTGCTCAAATCAATCTGCGTTTGCGAGTCAGCCCAGAGCGTTTCCGCATCCGGTTCAAGCCGCGTTAAAAGCCTCGTAAAAGCGTCGTGTGCCGGAGCGTCTTGGCTGTCTGGCTGCACGCGTTCCGCTTCAGTTGCCGTTAATTGTCTGGGCGTGGCGATGACAAAATTGATATAATCTTCTTCATTAACTTTGGGCAGATTCATTCTTTTGTTTTACCAAATACCTGTCCAACTGCGTAACTTCTATTCAATATTATTGCTGTTTTTTAATTTTATAAACCGTCCGCGTTCTGCCCGTGTTTGCTTGATTGGTTCGGCTCTCGCTAATGAAACGGTTATCGCGCAAAAACACCGTCACTTGCGCACCCTGCGTCGAGCCGTTTTCGCCGTCGTCAACG
>CADCUR010000250.1 GCA_902805935.1 uncultured Pyrinomonadaceae bacterium | reverse complement strand
CTTTGTGCTGTCGGTCAACGCCGCGCGGCGCGCCGAAAGTGTCAGCGATTTGATTAACTCTGATTTTACGAATCGGGATGTTGATTTTCGCTTCGGGTGCTCTGGCGTAAAGTTCGGCATAGCGAAAAGGCATTGTTGCCCGCTCGCTTTGTCGTTTGATTTCGGGCGTGAGCGTCGGCAAGTTATTGACGACGGCGAATAGGGCGAACAGGAAAACGATAAATATTAACAAGTTTTTCATCGGCGAATTTTTGATGAAAAATCGAACCTGACTGTTCGCTTGAAATCAATTTGTAATTAAGTGAAAATTGACGCTTGATTAGTTAAGTCTTTTTTTGTGGAGCAAATTATGAAATTCAATGGTCTAAACAAATTTTTGTTCATCTGTTCGTTAATCGCGTTTGGTCAAGTCTGGCTATTTGCCCAAGCCGCGCAGCAGCAGACCGAACTCGCCAAATATATTCAGGACAATTACGCCAAGCGCGAAGTTTCCATTCCGATGCGCGACGGCGTAAAGCTGTTTACGGCGATTTACGAGCCGAAAGCGAAAACGGAAAAATATCCGATTCTGCTGAACCGCACGCCGTATTCGATTTCGCCCTATGGCGCTGATAAATTCAAAACGAGTTTGGGACCGTCGGAGCTTTACGCGCGCGAAGGTTATATTTTTGTTTACCAAGATGTACGCGGGCGGATGATGTCCGAAGGCGAGTTTGTGGACGTTAGACCGCATATCAATAATAAAAAAGGCGCGCAGATTGACGAATCAACCGACGCTTTCGACACTATCGAGTGGCTGGTGAAGAACGTCGAAAATAACAACGGTCGCGTCGGGACTTACGGCATTTCGTATCCGGGATTTTATACGTCCGCCGGTTCGATTGATTCGCATCCGGCGTTGAAGGCGTGTTCGCCGCAGGCTCCGGTTTCCGATTGGTTTCGCGGCGACGACACGCACCACAACGGCGCGCTTTTTCTCGCGCAGGAATTCAGCTTTTACGGTTTCTTCGGTCAAACGCGCCCCGCGCCGACGAGTTCCTACGATTACGTCAAACCGTTCAGCACCGGAACGCAGGACGGTTATAATTTCTTTCTCAATCTCGGCGGCGTCAAAGAAGCGGGCGATTTCTACGAAAAGCAACTGGGCTATCGCGTCAAGCTCTGGGACGAGCCGATGCAGCATCCGAACTACGACCAGTTTTGGAAAGAGCGCAACATTCTGCCGAATCTGAAAAATATAAAATGCGCGACGATGACCGTCGGCGGCTGGTATGACAACGAGGATTTATACGGCGCGCTGCGAACTTACCAACATATCGAGCGGCAGAATCCGGGAATCTTCAACGTACTGGTGATGGGACCGTGGTTTCACGGCGGCTGGGCGCGCGATAACGGCGAATGGCTAGGCACGGCGTATTTCGGCGGAAAAACTTCCGAGTATTACCGCACGCAGTTGGAACTTCCCTTCTTCAACAAATTCCTAAAGGACAAAGGCGACGTTTCCCAAATAAAAGAAGTCAACGCTTTCGATACGGGCGCGAACCAGTGGCGCGAGTTTTCGACTTATGAACCGACGAATGGAACGGACACGGCGCTTTACCTGACGGCGAACGGCGGACTTTCCTTTGATTTGCCGAAAACGGCGGACGGTTTTAATGAATACGTTTCCGACCCGATGAAGCCCGTGCCTTACACGCAAAAAATCACTTTGAATTACCCGCGTGATTTTATGACCGAAGACCAACGTTTCGTCGCCACGCGCCCGGACGTTCTCGTTTACCAGACCGAGCCTTTGAGCGAAGATATAACAATCGCGGGCGATATAAAACCGTCGCTTGTCATTTCATCAAGCGGCACGGATTCGGATTTCATCGTCAAAGTAATTGACGTTTTCCCGAACGATTACAATTTTCCGACCACCGGAAAGACTTTGCCTAACGGACAGCCGGAGCGAGTTAAACCGCCGGAGAATTCGGCATTTTCCGTATTTCAGCCGGGCGGTTATCAAATGCTTCTGCGCGGCGAACCGATGCCGGCGCGCTTCCGCAATTCGTTTGAAAAACCCGAACCTTTGAAACCGAATGAACCGACCAAACTCGGCAACTTTGTGATGCCGGGCATCACGCACACGTTCAAAAAAGGACATCGCATTATGTTGCAGATTCAAAGCACCTGGTTTCCGCTCGTTGCCAGAAATCCGCAGAAGTTTATGGACAATTACAAGCTGGGAACAGGCGCGGATTTTCAGAAGGCGACGCAGCGCGTTTATTTCGGCGGCAAAAACTTATCGGCGGTTGTGCTGCCGATTATGAAGAAATAATTCGGGATTTAAAGTTAAAGAATTAAAGAACCAGGAAGTAGAATTTTCAATCTCGACTCTTTGATTCTAGATTTTAGTTGATGCTTAAAATAGTTCACCTGTATCTCTGTTTCATTTTGTTGATGTCGCCGTCAGCCGTTTTCGCATTTGAAACCGACCAGTTTAATTTGCCCCCTGAACCACTAGCCGACATCGGCGCGGAAGTTCACGATTACGTCAAGGAAAACGTCGAAAAAGCGATTGAGAAAATCAATCGTGAAATAAACGTGCGGCAGAATTGTCTCGATAATAAAACGGCGAAAAACTGTGAATCGGCGACGAAAAATCGGCAGCGGTTAAATTACCTGCGTTCGGAAAACGTCGTTGCCCGCGCGGTTTTTAATCGGCTCGGCGCGGGAATTGTGCCTTTTACGGCTTCGGGCAGTTGGATGGAAGCGCATCGCTTCCGAGCGCAGCCGGCGCGTTATAAAACCAGCCTTAAAGAATCAATCTACGCGACGTTTCCGAGCAATTATCTGACGATTAGCGAAACGGTCAATCTTTACGGCGAACAATTCGGGACGGATAAAATCGCGCATATTTTCCAGCAGGGTTATACATATCTGCGGATTTACGAACGCGCATCAGCGAAAGGTTTGTCGAAAGAAGCGGCGATCAAAACAGCTAACGATTGGGGACGGATGAGCGAGCGGACGTTTTACGGCAATCTAGTTTCAGGCGTTTACTCGAACGCCGATTTAGCCGCCAATTTCGCCGGACTAAAGTTTTATCAAAATTTGACGCAGCAAATCAACATCGGCGAAAAGATAAAATTGCCGCTCGTTGTTCTCGAAAATGGATTTTGGAAATTTAACGAAAACGTCGAGCTGTCGGAAAATTTATTAAAACCATTCGTCACCGCGCACCTCAACGAAGCATTGAATCCTTCGATTTACACGCGCATTTTCGAACTGCGCTTGTCCGTTCGCGGTCGCGTCGTAAAACGCGCGTGCGGCGAATGGCGAGCCTTGCATCCGAATCGTTCCAAAACTGATTACGACGAAATATCGCTCCGATTGCAAACCTGGCACGGTGAAGATTACGGATTTACAGCAAACAAAAGTTTCATCACAATCGGCAATGCTTGTTTCGGCGATTAAGACGATTTCAAATCAAAGTCTTTTGAACAACGCACAAAATCATTAAGCAAGATAAATTATCCTTTGCTGGTCGTTTTTGTGTCGGCGATTGGCAGTCGCTATTAAAAGCCTTTTATTAGAAGTCGAAATTAATTATCTCGGCTTTTTTAATTTTTTTCGCTTCGTCTTTTCAGCGATGGTTTGTTAAATTTTCAGTGTCGGAAAATTGTGAGTTTTGTGGAGATATTTTTATGCCTTCGACTTCTATTATTTTCGGATTTTTACTGATTCTGCTCGGCGTGTTCGGTTATGGTTATGGAGCGTTGAACGGCAACGCGAGTTTGACCGCGCTGATTCCGGCTATTTTCGGCGTTCTTTTGATCGCCTTCGGCGTTGCGGCGCGCGGTAAAGAAAATTTACGAAAACATCTAATGCACGGCGCGGTTTTAGTCGGACTGCTTGGCTTTTTGGCGACGGCGAGCAGTTTTTTGAAGATTCCGGCTCTTTCGGCAGGAACAGCGGAACGTCCGGCAGCAGTTGTGACGCAATTGGCGATGGCAATAATCTGTTTGGCGTTCGTGATTCTATGCGTCAAATCATTTATTGATGCCAGGCGCAGCCGGACTAATGATGTTTAGCCGAGCGTCGGCAATTCGATTTCGACCGCCAAACCGTTTTCCGTGTTGGCGGCTGCGATTGTTCCACCGTGAGCGTGGACGGCGCGTTCGGCAATCGCCAATCCCAAACCGATGCCGCCGGTTTTTCTTTCTCGCGCCGCCTGCACACGGTAAAACGGGCGAAATAAATTTGCCAGTTCCGTTTCGGGAACGCCCGCGCCGTAATCTCTGACGGAAATGACGGCGCGTTTATTCGCTCTAGTGAGTTTTACTTCGACTGCCGTCTCGTCTCGCGTGTAACGCACGGCGTTGCGCAAAACGTTTTCAATAGCGCTTCGCAAAAGATTTTCATTGCCGAAAATTTTCACTTGGTCTTTTTCCAAAATCTTGACGGCTTTGCCGTTCGCCTGCGCTTCAAAATTCGCGTCCGATGCGACTTGTTCAAGAGTTTTCGTAAGATTTACTTCCGTCCGGCTGAAAGTTTCCGAACCGGTTTCGAGTTTCGACAGCACCAGCAGACGCGAAATCATTTCATTCAAACGGTTTGATTCGGTCTCGATGCGCTCGATGAAAGTTTTCGTGCCGTTGTCGGATTTGGCGCGCGCCAATTCGAGCGCGACGTTTAAACGCGCGAGCGGCGAGCGCAATTCGTGAGAAATATCCTGCGTCAGACGTTTTTCCGATGTAACGAGTGTTTCGATTCTTTCAGCCATTTGGTCAAACTCGCGCGCCAGCTCGCCGAGTTCGTCGTGCCGTTTGATGTTGAGGCGCGTCTGCAAATCGCCTTCGGCAAATTGCCGCGCCGCGTGCCGCAGCTTGACAATCGGTGAGGTCAGATAATTCGCCAGCGCGTAGCAAAGCAAGCCCGCCGTCAAAATCACCGCCGCGATTTGCCAAATCTGCGTCGTCGTCAAAGCGTAGCTGCTGGACATTCGCGGGCGTTCGCGCTGCGCCACCAAAACCGCCGTTTCGCCGTTTGCCAGAGTGGTAGATTTGCCGATTAAAAAATAAGTTTCAAAGCGTTCAAATTCGGTTTCGCCGCTCGAAATGGCGTCGCGCAGCGTGTTAGAAACATCAATCTGCAAATTGTCGCCCGCAATCCGTTCACCGTTGGCGCGATAAAATCCGACGGCGCTGGTTCGCTCGGAACTTTCCAATCTTTTCAAAAATACGTCTAATCCGGCTACGCCCTGCGCGTCGTAAATCTGCGCGGCGGTTTGGCTGTGGACGTTCATTGATTCGCCGACGATGACCTGCCACTGGCGCACGATCGGCTCGGTTTGCAGCGTCCGCGTGACGAGCGTGACCGCGCCGACAATTAAAGCCATCGCCAGCCAGAACCACAGGAAAATTTTCAGAAATAAAGTCATTTATTTTTCGTCTCGCAAAGTGTATATGTAGCCGACCGAGCGAATGGTTTTAATTCTCTCGCTCTGGTCGGCGCGAACGCCTAATTTTTTTCGCAGATTGCTGATGTGCATATCGAGGCTACGGTCGAACGGCGATAGTTTGCGCTCCAGAACCGTTTCGCTCAAATCTTCTTTTTTAACGACGCGCCCAGCGTGTTTCAATAATTCCTTCAGAAGATCGAATTCGACCGACGTTAAATTTACTTCTTCGCCGTTTTTAACGACCGAACGCGCCGAGATCTGAATCTCTACATCGCCGACTTTTAATTTATCGTCCGCCGCCGCTTCCTTCTGCGTTTCGACGCGGCGCAGAATCGCCCTCAAGCGAGCGGCGAGTTCGCGCGGGTTGAACGGTTTCGCCAGATAATCGTCCGCTCCCGTTTCAAGTCCGACGATGCGTTCCGTATCTTCGCCGCGCGCCGTCAGCATCAAAACCGGAACGCTCGACGCGCGGCGCAACTCGCGCAAAACGTCGAAGCCGTTTTTCTTCGGCAGCATCACGTCCAAAGTCACCAAATCGTATTCGCCGGACAATGCTCGCTGCAAACCGCTTTCGCCGTCGTGAACCGCTTGCGGCAGAAACCCCTCGCCCGTTAGATATTCGGCGACGAGTTCGCAAAGTTCTTCGTCGTCGTCAATAATTAAAATTCGATTCATATTCAAGCGTTGATTTTACCGCAAAACAGTTTGTTTTGATGCTTGGAAAAACGCTTTCGGCTCGCGCCTTTACATAACTTTGCAGTTGCCGGACAATCCAACAGGCGCGGAATTTGGTAAACTGTTTTCTTTGATTTTACAAATTTATGCCGACCAGCATTCAGCAAATCGAAGACACGGAACGCGGCAAGACGATTTTGCGCGTCGAAGGTTCGATGACCGAAGAAGACGCCGTTTTATTGGAGAAAATCGCGCTCGCAATGCGCGAAGAATCCGGGAAAAGTTTAACGATTGACCTTGCCGATCTGCATTTTCTCGACAGC
This sequence comes from uncultured Pyrinomonadaceae bacterium, assembly GCA_902805935.1. Lineage (GTDB taxonomy): Bacteria > Acidobacteriota > Blastocatellia > Pyrinomonadales > Pyrinomonadaceae. The sequence goes on along the minus strand of CADCUR010000250.1, from coordinate 18,367 downwards.
GAAAGCGCCCCTATTTTAAAACGCATGGAGCGCGAACACCGTTTTGAAATCGAAGGTTTAATGATATTTTTGCAGAAAGCGGTCGAGGAAACCGAGAGTCGCAATGAAGATTAGCGAGATAGCGGAATTTACGAACGGCAAACTCGTCGGCGCAGGCGACATCGAAATTTTTCGCGTCGCCGCTCTCGAAACCGCGCGGGCGAATGAAATTTCGTTTCTCGAAAAAACCGAATTCGCCGAACAAGCCGCGCAAACCAAAGCCGCTTGCCTGTTCGTCCCCGAAAATTTCGACGCTTCCGTTCCCTGCCCGTTTATCCGAGTTGTAAACCCGAAACTCGCCTTCGCTGTAATCGCCGAACAACTTCATTCCCACACTCGAAAAAACAGTCGGAACGAAACTGCCATTGTTCCCCAAAGTTCCGATGTGCGCGCGAGTTTTATCGGAGCATTTGTTTCAATCGGTGAAAATACATACATCGGCGAGGCTGCGAATATTCTTGACGGCGTAAAAATCGGCAACAATGTCTCAATCGGTAAATGTTCGATTATTCATCCGAACTGCGTAATTTACGACGACGTTTCAATCGGCGACGATTGCGTGATTCACGCCGGGACGATAATCGGCGCCGACGGTTTCGGTTTCGTCCGCGACGGCGAACGCGGTTACGTCAAATTTCCCCAAATCGGCACGGTCGTCATCGAAGATGAAGTGGAGATAGGCGCCAATAGCTGCATTGACCGCGGCGCGCTCGGCGAAACTAGAATCGGCGCGGGAACGAAAATTGACAATCTCGTGCAAATCGCGCACAACGTCCGAATCGGAAAAAGAGTCGTCATCGCCGCGCAGACGGGAATTTCCGGCTCGACCGTCATCGAAGACGATTGCATCATCGGCGGACAAGTCGGAATGGGCGACCACGCGACGGTGAAAAGCGGCGCGGTCATCGGCTCGCAAGCCGGAGTTCTGCCAGGCAAAATCGTTCGCGCCGGAGTTTGGTGGGGAACGCCCGTTCAGCCGCTCGACGAGTATAAACGCCAGAACGCGCACCTCAAAAGCATCGGTCGTTTGAAGGAAGAAGTGAAAGAATTAAAAAAACAAGCCTCCGATTCTGTTGAGAAAAACCGATCCTAACAGCCGAAAACAGTGCCGAAAATGCTTTGTCTGTGCTATCTTGACAACAGTTTTTCCGAAATTCCAAAGTGAGAGATTTGAAATGAAAAAAAATCTGAAGACATTGTTTATCATTTGCGCCGCGTTCGGCGCGGTTTTCGGCGGCGCATCGAATGTTTATGCGCAGAAGGCGGTCGGCGGTTATAAAACCGTTTCGGTCACCAACGCGGCGGTCGTCGAGGCGGCGGACGTTGCCGTCGCCGCGCACAACGCCGAAGAAGAGGAAATCATATACAAGCTGGTCGCCGTCAAATCCGCCGAGCGGCAGACGGTTCAGGGAACAAACTACCGTCTGTGCCTGCAAATCGTTGCCGAAGACGCGGAGTTCGACACTGATTACCAATACGTTCGAGCGATTATTTTTCGCACTCTCGAAGGCGATTTCGATTTGAAGAGCTGGACTGAAGTTAAAAACTGCGGCAAGTAACCGTTCGCAATTTCGCAATCAACTAAAAATTATGAATTCGTTTATTAAAAGACATTTGCGGGCGATGCTGATTTTCTCCGCGTTCATCATAATTTCGGGCGCGACAAAAACGACCGCCGCGCAGCAGACGGAAGATTTAAAGACGCCGGTTGTCGGCGGCTATTCGACTGCCGAAGTGACCGACGCCGAAGTCGTCTCGTCGGCAAACTTTGCCGTTCGAGCGCAGGCGAAAAAACAGCGGGCGAAAATCAAGCTCGTCGCCGTCAGCCGAGCCGAGAAACAAATTGTCGCGGGAACGAATTACCGTTTGTGCCTGCAAGTCGAAACGCTGGACAACGGTAAGAAAACCGCCGTGCCGCAAACCGTCCAGACAATCGTTTTCCGCAGCCTCAAACAAAAATACCAGTTGACGAGTTGGGCAGTTGCCGCCTGCGCCGACGAGATGCCGAAGCAAGTTTCCGGTAAATAACGGACTGCATTTTTATTCGGAAAATTCTTTCAACAATCGCAAAATCGCCTGCGCCGCGCGTCGAGATGCGCCGCCTGTGCCGAGCGTGTCGGTCGCTTCGCGCAGCCGCTCGCGCGTCTTCGCATTCGTTTCCGGTTCGAGCAGACGGAAAAGCTCGCGGGCTAAATTCTCAGGCGTGAAATCGTTTTGGATAAATTCATTCGCCAATCTCTCTTGCGCAATCAGATTTATTAAACCGAAATGTTCGACCGAGATTATCGGGCGCAACAGTTTGTAATTCAGCGCCGAGGTTTTATAGACAATCGCCGTCGGCACGTTCAAAATCGCGGCTTCGAGCGTCGCCGTGCCGCTCGTGACCGCCGCTGCGTCCGAAGCGTTTAAGGCTTCGCGCGTTTCGCCCTCGACGACAGTTAAACTTCGCGGCAGACGGCGAACTTTACTTTTTGATTCTTCGACTTCAGCGAGTCGGCGCGTCGGCGCGAGCGTGACGACGAATTGCAAATCTTCGTTTTCAATTTCCATCAGCCCGGCGGTTTCGAACAGCGGCGGCAGAATCCGCGCTAGTTCCTTGTGGCGGCTTCCGGCGAGCAATGAGATTACCGGTTTGGTTTCATCGAGTCGGTGTTTCGTGCAAAACTCCGTTTTGCTCAGGCGCGAGACGACTTCGCCCGCCAGTGGATTGCCGACGTATTCGACGTGCTGGATTCCGCGCCGCGCATACCAATCCTGCTCAAACGGCAGGATCGTCAAAAGCAAATCAACCGAATTCGCAATTGTCTTCCGGCGATAACCGCGCCACGCCCAAAGCTGCGGCGAAATGTAATAGACGATTTTCAAACGGCGCTTTTTGAGCGATTTGGCGAGTTTTAAATTGAAATCCGGGAAATCTACGAGAATCACCGCGTCGGGCTTTCTTTTTACCGATTCGGTTTTCAAGATTTGAAAAGTCTTCCAGAACATCGGCAGCGCGCGGGCGATTTCCGGCAAACCGACGATTGCCAAATCATCGGCTTTGACGATTGTTTCGACTCCGGCTTCGCGCATTTGCGCACCGGTCGCGCCGAAGAACTCGAAATTTTTTTCGGGCGCGTTTTCCCGCAGAGCGCGAACGAGTTTGGCGGCGTGCGCGTCGCCCGAGGCTTCGCCCGCGACGAGCATAATTTTATAAATTGGCTTCATTACAGTTTCAGGTTTCAAGATAAATCATTCGGACTTAAAACCTGAAACCGGAAATCCGAAACTTTTTATTCTTCAAGTCAACCGTTTGCGCCTCTGCGCGCATCAAAGCTGATGTTTTTCAGAATAAATAATAAACTAAAATTTTTCAGTTGCTTGCCAGACGCATTTTTAACCGATAAAATGCAATGTTTCGCAACGCACCGCGATTTTTAATTTAAAAGATTATAAATTTTCGTTTCCGAGATTATTTTTAGATACGCTTTTTTGGAGGGGTTTGTGAAGTTTCACATTATTTTTGCATTAGCAATCGTTGCTTTATTCGGCGGTTTAACGACCGCTTCGGCGCAGGTTGATTCAGCTATCGGGCAGATTACCAACGCGACGGTCGAATCGTTCGCGGGCGCCATCAGCGGCGACGGGCGATTGGTGGTTTTTGAATCAACCGGCAATCTCGCCACTGAAAATCCGCGCAATGCCGACGGCAATCGCGAGATTTTTCTTTTCGATTACGCGCAGCGGCGCATCTTTCAAATCACCGACACGACGAGTTTGCGCGCGACGCCGACCAATCCGTTCACGCAGGCAAACATTCTGGTTTCGATTGTCAACGTACGTCCGACCATCAGCAACGACGGGCGCTGGATTGCGTTCGGCTCGAACGCGACCGTCGCTTTTCCCGGCAACGGCACAACTTTGCCGCCGATTGTCAGCACGTCGAATCCGGGCAGCTTTAACGCCGATTCGTTTACGACCGGAACGCCGCCTACAAACTCTCTGACAAACGACGGCAATACGGAAATGTGGCTTTACGAAGTTCCGGCGATTGCGCCCGCCGATTTGTCCGCGGGCAGCGAAATCGCCGCGACGAATTTAAGCGGCGGAGCTTTTACGCGCGTGACCAACACGCTTCCGAGCCGTCTGCCGTCGCCCGGAACGGCAACGAATCCGCCGGTCATCGGCGACGACAACCGCGACGCGAGCATCACCGACGACGGCAACGTCATCGCTTTTGTTTCAAACCGCGATTTGACGCCGCCCGGCAACGCTTCGCCGAACGCCAACGACGAAATTTTCACGTATGTTCGCAACCCCGCTCGGACTAATCAAATCACTTCAACCACGCGCGGAACAATCGTCGCGCCGATTTATAATCAGAATCCGACCATTTCCGGCAACGGCACGCGAGTCGCTTTTCTGAGCAATGCCAACAACCCGATTCGCCTGATGACCGGCGGCAGTAACGCCGACGGCAATGTCGAGATTTACTACGCGGATTTGCTGGGCGGAACCGGCGATGTCACCGCGACGAGCGTTAAAAGACAAGTTACGGTAACGACCCGCAATAATCCCGGCGATCTGGTCAATATTCTCGACCTCGGCAGACGTATGAGCCGCGACGGGCGTTATATCGCTTTTGATTCTTACGCCGATTTAGCCGGTGAACACGGGGGCGCCAATCAACCGGGTTACGCGCTTTTTGTTTTCGACGCTCAGGCAAATGCGTTTCGCCGCGTCGGACCGCGTAGCGACGCGGACGCGGCGGCAAGCGGCGGCGACGTTCCGCGTTATCCGGGTTTTACCGATACGGATGCCAACGGCACGCCCGCGACGCTTGTTTTTGAAACGCGCCAGAATATTCTGCCGAACGGCACGGTTGCGCCGAACAACGAAAGCGGTTTGAATCCGAACGCGGCTCGTCCGGCGCAGATTTACGCTTATCCTTTGAATGACTCGCCAGCTTCGGCGACTTTTACGAGACTGACCCAATTTCCGACTCCGAATACTTTCATCGCCGCGACGCAGCCGATTCCGAGCAACTCGCGGCGGCGGATGACTTTCAATCTGGCTTTAACGGAAGTCGGCACGGGCAACGGCGATTTGCAGAGCGAAGCGTTTTACTATCTGCTGCCGGTTGCTGCGTCGCAAAGCACGGCGAATTTAAGTTTTGCGACGGGCGCGAGCCGCATTCCCGTTTCCGCCTCGCCCGTGCCGACGCCGACGGCGACGCCCAGCCCGACGCCCGTCACGCCGCCCGCCTTGCAGGGCGTGTCCCCGGGAATGCTGGCGATTTTGGTTACTCCTTTCGACCCGGGCAATCCGCCGGTTCCGCGAACGGCGGTCGGCTCTTTGCAGCGTCGTTTTACTTTGCCGGTTGAACTCTCCGGCGTAACGGTGACAATCGGCGGCGCGGCTGCCGGTCTGCGGTCGGTCAGCCAGCAAGAGGTATTTTTCGTCGTACCGCCCGGACTCGCCGCCGTTAATAACTCGCCGACCGTCTATCCGGTGGTCGTCAATAACAACGGAACGATTTTGAGAGGTTCGATCACCGTCGTTCCAGCGCGACCCGACATTTTCACTTTCGCGCCCGCGTCGCCGACGCTGACGAATCGTGCGCTAATATTTAACGTTATCAACACCGTTCCGCGCACCGAACCGTTTAATGTCACCACGCTCAGATTGCGCGGCGGCAGGCGCGTGCCCACCGTTTTGAGACTACTTCTGACCGGCGTTAACAATCTTCCCGCCTCCAGTCTGACGGTACGAATCGGCAGCACGACGCTCACCGGAGCGCAGCTTCTAACCGGCGCGGTGCTAGACCAACCCGGCGTTTATTCGATTGATTTCACGCTTCCGGCAACGCTGGTCGGCGCGGGCGATGTGCCGATAATCGTTTCCGCCACAATCAACGGCGTCACTTATTCAAGCCGACTCGACGACACCGCGCCGCGATTCAGGATTTTGTAGAGTAAAAAAGGGTAAAAGTGAAAGGGCGGAAAAGTTTAGCTTTTATTGGCATAAACTTTTCTACCTTTTCACTTTTACCCTTTTTTACTTTTCCACCCGCGTTATATTATCCTCTAATAGAATTAAAATTTATCGAATTAAGATTTTTTCAGAAATTTAACTCGTTTCGTTATTTCTCCCAAACAGAAAATCTTCTATTCAAAATCCTTTTAGGAGTTTTATAAAAAAATTATGTCAACAAAAGATGTTAAGACGATGAGAATCGCGCCGAAAGTATGGCGCAACGGCGAATTCATTGATTGGGGTAACGCCCGCGTTCACGTGATGACGCACGCCATCCATTACGGTTCGAGCGTGTTTGAAGGCATCCGCGCCTACAATACGGAGCGCGGCACGGCAATTTTTCGCCTGACCGAACATATTCAGCGTCTTCTTAATTCGGCGAAAGTTTACCGGATGGACATCACATACAACCGCGAAGAACTTTGCCAGGCAGCAGTCGAACTCGTGCGCGGCGGCGGAATGGAAGAATGTTACTTGCGCCCAATCATTTTTCGCGGATTAAACGAAGAAAAACCCGCCTTCGGAGTCTATCCGCTTCATAATCCGATTGATTGTTACATCGCGGCGTGGGATTGGGGCAAATATCTGGGCGAAGAGGCGATTGAGTCGGGCGTTGACGTTTGCGTTTCGAGCTGGACGCGCACGCCGGCGAATTCCCTGCCGGCGGTCGCCAAAGCCGGAGCGAATTATATGAATTCGCAGCTTATCAAAATGGAAGCCGTTTTAGGCGGATTTGTCGAAGGCATCGCGCTCGACGACCGCGGTTACGTTTCCGAAGGTTCGGGCGAAAATATATTTCTGGTCAATAACGGCAAACTAATCACGCCGCCGCTCGGCGCTTCGATTCTGCCCGGCATCACGCGCGATTCGGTGATTGCCATCGCCAGAGAACTCGGCATCGAAATCGTCGAAACCTCGATTCAGCGCGCCGCTTTATATTTGGCTGACGAATTATTTTTCACCGGAACAGCCGCCGAAATCACGCCGATTCGCTCGGTTGATAGAATCACGGTCGGCGCGGGCAAACGCGGCGAAATTACCAAACAATTACAAGACGTTTTCTTCGATGTCATCTACGGCAGACGACCCGCGCCGAACAACGCGCCGTGGCTGACTTACGTCAACGACGCGGAAGAAAAAAAAACCGCAACCGCGTCGGCTAAAGAATAATGAATTTTAACCTTCAACTTGAAACTCGCATCAAAAACTTATTGTTTGGTGCGAGTTTTTTTATCGGAACGGCTGTGTTTCGTTTCCCATTTTTTTATGAGTTTTAGAAAATTCATCCTCGAATTAACCGTCTTCGTCTGCGGCGCGCTCGTGATGATTTATGAAATCATCGGCTCGCGCCTTTTATCGCCGTATATCGGCGCGTCAACCTACGTCTGGACGAGTCTGATCGGCGTCATCCTCGCCGCCTTGAGTTTGGGTTACTGGCTCGGCGGCAGAATTGCCGATCGGCGACCGGAACTAAAAATTCTCGCTCTCGTTCTTTTTCTCGCGGGCGGTCTGGTCGCCGTCACGATTCTGCTCAAAGATTTGATTTTGTCGTTCATCGCGCAAATGCCGTTCGGTCTCGAAGTAAAGTCCGTCACCGCCGCGCTTCTTCTTTTTGCGCCCGCCAGCGTTTTGCTCGGTTTCGTGACGCCTTACGCCGTCCGATTAAAAATCACGACGCTTGAGGACGCGGGCAAAACCGTCGGCAGGCTTTACGCGCTCTCGACCGTCGGCAGCATCTTAGGAACTTTTCTCGCCGGATTTTTCCTTATTCCATTTGTCGGCAGCGAGAAAACGCTTTATCTGATCGGCGCGAGTTTAATCGCGTTATCAATGCTGCTCGCGCCGTTTGCGCTGACCAGATTGAATATCGCCGTTTTGGTTTTGTTCGTTTTGGGAATCGGCGCGAGCGAGGCGAAAATTTATTTTCTGCGGCAAACGAGCGATTTGCACGACATTGACACCGAGTACAGCCGCGTTCAGGTTTTCAAAACCGTCGAGCCGAAAACGAAGCGAGAAATGCGCGCCATCGCCACCGATCCGTTTTTCGTTCAGTCGGCGATGTTCGCCGATTCCGACGAACTCGCGCTCGAATACGCCAACTATTATCATCTGCTCAAACACTTCAAGGCGAATTTTCAAAAAACTTTGCTCATCGGCGGCGCGGGTTATACGTTTCCGCGCGAGTATCTGAAAAAATATCCGGCGGCGCAAATGGATGTGGTGGAGATTGACCCGCAAATGACCCACATTGCTAAAAAGTTTTTTCGTCTTGAAGAGAATCCGCAGTTAAACATCATTCACCAAGACGGCAGAGTTTATCTGAATCAATCGGGGGCAAACCAATACGACGTGGTTTTAATGGATGCTTTCGGCTCGTTGTTCAGCGTTCCGTTTCAACTGACGACCGTCGAAGCCGTCCGCCACATCAGCCGCGTTCTGAAAGACGACGGCGTAGTAATTTTCAATCTCGGCGGAGCGATCAAAGGCGATGCCGCCCGGTTTCTGCAAGCCGAATTTAAAACCTACAAACAAGTTTTCCCGCAAGTTTATTTGTTCAAAATCAACGCCGATTACACCGACGAACAACTGCAAAACTTAATCATCGTCGCCAGCAAAAACAAAAACGCCGCCGCTTTAACAAGCGACGACGCTCAAACCTCGAATCTTCTAGGGCATCTCTACAACGGACAGATAAATTTCGACATTGAGATTCTAACCGACGACCTCGCGCCGGTCGAGTATTACAACTCGTTCGCCCAAAGCGCTTACCGAAAATAATTATTTTTTCCAATTTTACGAGTTTGTTTATCTCAATCCTTGCCCGATTTGCTGCGTTCCGAAAGTGCCGATGCCATTTAATTTGAAACTGAAAACGAAACGGTTCTCGCGTCGCGCGCCGACGTTGAATGTCGAATACTGGGTCGTCACCGAGCAACAGTCGAAGGCGTAGCCAAGCGTCGTAAGGGTTGAGATGAGCGGCGAACCGCGCACGCCGCGGCGATTCTCGAAATCGAAAAACAAGGAAGTTCCGCCATAGATGCCGCGGTCGCGGTTGCCGACGAAAACCGACGGACTCCACTGCGAGCCGCGGAGCGTTCCCGGCTCTTTGCCGAATTGGTTGTTGAATTGCTGAAGCGACGGAATCAGCGTTAAAGCGCGGGTGTAATAAAACGTCTGGAAAATTTTCAGCAACGGTTTGTCGTAGCCGATGGTCGCCGAAATGTCTCTTAAATCTCCGGTCTGCGCGTCAACGTCCATCCGCGTGTTGACGAAAATCGTTCGCTGCGGGCGATAGGTCGCGTCAATATTAATCGGAGAAAAACGGCGCGGAACGCCGCCGAAGGTATAAAAAGACAGAGCTGTAATCGGTTCGATCTGGTTGCGTCTGCCGGGCGTGAGCGCGCCGCCGAAATTTTCGTCGAAAAAGTATTTGCCGCGCACCGTTAAGGTGAAAATCTCATACGGCTGAACGGATAATGGGTCTTTACCGCCGTCGGTCGGATTTTCCCGCAGACGTTTTCTGGCTTCTTCGGTAACGGCTTCGGTGTAGCGGCGCGTGAAGATGCGGTTCGTCACGCCGTATTCGATTTCGTTCGTGTCGGTCGCCGTGTCCTGATAATCGAAACGGATGATTTTGTTGAAATTGTCCACGCCGGTAATGTAGCGGTAAGTCAGATACGGTTCTATCGTATGGCGAAAGCGAAACGCGCCATTGTCCCGGTAATAATTTTTCGCCAGCGCGACCGGGCGAAAATCGAATTCAAATTCGCCGTATTTGCGCGTTACGCTCTGCCCGACGACGCGGCGCATATCGTCGAACGAATCCGAATAAAAAGTAACGCGCGCGCCGCCGGTCGCCGTTAAAGTAAAATACTTGAAATTAAGCGGCACGGAAATCTGCGGATGCACGTCAAACCGCTGCGCGAACGCCGACGAGATCACCGGGTCGGTTCCGGTTGACTGCCGGTAAAGATTGATATCGGAAACTTCTTCGCGTCTGGATACGCCTTCGGCGCTCGTCTTAAACGAAAAATAGACGCCTTTCAAAAACGAAATTTCGGACGGTCGTTTTTCGAGATAAAAACCCGGCAGATTGCGCGTTTTGACGCGGACGTTCGGAATCGAAATCACCTGCGAACGCGCCAGAAAGTTTCCCGTATAGCTGCCCCAGCTTTTGTTGACGTAAACCTGCGAAACCTCAATCGGCGAGATGATTTGCTGAATGCCGTCGGAGAAAACCTGCCGGAAATCAAGATTCGAGGTTAGCCGAACGTCGGCGACTGCGGTGTAGCCGCGCGGGAAATACTGCACGCCGTCGGCGTAAAACAAAGTCCCGCCCTGATCCGGGTTGTCGGCGCTTTCGCGCTCGCCGAAAATGCGGTCTTTGACGGCGTAAAATCCGAAGTTTAGAAACGAACGCGAATTGGCGCGCGTGCGAAAATCCGCGCCGTAGCCGATGCCGCGCGAAGCGTATAAATCGGTGCGAAACGTAACATCCGCTGAGCGTCCGAGAGTTTGGTAATAAGCGGTTGTAAGTCGAAAACCTTTATTGGCGGAAAAACCGAAAGACGGCGTGAGAAAACCCGAAGCGCGGTCGCGTTTTTTTATCGGAATCGAAGCGTAAGGCAGCGGAATAATCGGAACATCTTTGACACGAAACTTGGCGTTGAACAATTTTATGCGATCGTTCGGTCTGATGACGGCTTTGCTCGCGGTGAAACTCCATTTCGGAATGTTTTCCTCGCAGGCGGTAAATTTGCCGTCAATCACGACGACCTCATTTTCGCCCGTGCGCTCCACGCGGTCAGCCGTAAAATAGACGACCGTGCCGTCATTGGTTTGATTGGTAAAGCCGGTGGATTCAACAAAATAGCCGAGTTTTGTCGTGTAATTAAATTCGCCGCGCGATCCGGTGATGCGCTGGTCATCACCTTCGTCGAAGACGACGCTGCCCTCGGCGACCAGTTTCGTTTCCGCTTCGTAAAGCGTGATTTTATCGGCTTGCATCCGGTAAATTCCGTAACGCGCGTCAACGTTGCCCGAATGAACGACGACGCGCTTGCCGTCTTCGCCCTCCGCCGTTTGACTCTTGGAATAAACGATTAGTTCATCATCGCCGCCTTCTTTTTTGAACACGGGATTCGGTCTGGTCTTCGGAGCTTTGATGTCTTGTTCGGGCGCGACCGGGTTAACGTTCGGCGTGTCGGTAATCGGGTTGGCAACCTGTTTGTCAACCGGATTCGTCTGCTGCGCCGGCGCCGATGCCGCGAACAAAAGAATAACCGGAAAAATGTATTTTATTGATTTATTGAGACGCATTGAATTTACTACCGAAGAAGTTTGATGCTATCACAAAAATAGTTGAAAATTAAACATCGAAGAATTTAGCCACAGAGGACACAGAGAACACCGAGAAAAGAAATCAAGTTGTAATAAAAACCTTTATTCGTGATATTCGTGTAATTCGTAGCGAAAAATCTCTCCGTATTCTCTGTCTCCTCTGTGGCAGAAATTATTATGAAACCAAATGTTTTAATCGTCGAAGACGAAGAATTGATGCGCTCGATTCTGCGGCAGTTGCTCGAAGCCGAAGGTTTTCGCGCGCTCTCTGCCGACAGCGCGGAAAACGCGTTGGAGATTTTCGCGGCGAACGATGTCGCCGTGACGCTGACCGATATAAAAATGGCGGGAATGGACGGGTTGGAACTGCTCGACCAAATAAAGGCGATTGATGCGGACGCGCTCGTGATAATTATGACGGCGTATTCGTCGGTTGATTCGGCGATTGCCGCCTTGCGCAAAGGCGCTTACGATTATGTCACGAAACCGTTCGTCAACGAAGATTTGCTGCAAACCGTCCGCAACGCGATTCGGACGAAAGAGCTTTTCCGGGAAAACCGCAATTTGCGCCGCGAACTCGACCGCCATTACAGCTTTTCGGAAATCATCGGCACTAGCCAGGCGTTGCAGCAAGTTTTTCGCCTCGTCGAAAAAGTCGCCGACACGAACGCGAGCGTTTTAATCGAGGGCGAGAGCGGCACGGGCAAAGAATTGATTGCCAGAGCGATTCATTACAAAAGCCGCCGCGCCGCCAGTCCATTTCTCGCCGTCAACTGCGGCGCGCTGCCGGAAGGAATTTTAGAAAGCGAATTGTTCGGTCATACAAAGGGCGCGTTCACCGGCGCGACCGGCGATAAAAAGGGATTGTTTCGTTCGGCGAGCGGCGGAACGCTTTTGCTCGACGAAATCGGCGAGATGCCGCAGGCTTTGCAGGTTAAACTATTGCGCGCGCTACAGGAACACGAAGTGACGCCCGTCGGCGCCAGCCTGCCGGTGAAATTCGACGCCAGAATCATCGCCGCGACGAACAAAAATCTCGAAACGGAAATCGCCGAAAATCGCTTTCGGGAAGATTTGTTTTACCGTCTGAACGTTATCGAAATCAGTTTGCCGCCGCTTCGAGAAAGGCGCGAGGATATACCGCTTTTGGTCAAACATTTTGTTGCCCGATGCGCCAAAGAGCAAAACGCGACGGAAAAAATCATCGCGCGCGAAGCGATGTCCGCCTTAGTCAATTATCAATGGCAGGGCAACGTCCGCGAGCTTCAAAACGCGATTGAACGAGCGTTTATTTTAAGCGGCGACGAGATAGAACTCGAAAATCTGCCGCCGAAAATTCGCGCCGGAGCGGAGAATAATTTCGAGATGCGCGACCCTGAAGGCTTGCGCCCGACTCTGGAAGAAATGGAACGCCGCTATATTCGGGAAATTATGACGGCGACGGGCGAAGAAAAAACCCACGCCGCCGAAATTTTAGGCATTGACCTTTCGACGCTCTACCGCAAACTGAAACGCTATGAAGAAATTTGACAGCCGTGCTAAATTAAATCGTATGAGCGCAGGCGTCCTGAAATTAAAAACCCCGGCGGAAATTTATTATCCCGAACGCGACGGAAAACCGATGGGCGAAACCGATTTTCATGTTCAAACGATAACTTATCTTTACCAAACCTTAAGCGCATTTTTTTCGCCTCAGACGGACGCTAAAGTTTTAGCGGACATAATGTTTTACTATGAAGAAGGCAATCCGCGCAAAGTTTTCTCGCCTGATGTAATGGTTGTTAAAGGCGTGGGCAATCACCCGCGCCGAACCTACAAACTATGGGAGGAAAAACAATTTCCGCAAGTCATTTTTGAAATTTCTTCGCGCAAAACCTGGGGCGATGATTTGAATAAAAAATGGTTTTTGTATCAACAATTTGGCGTGAAAGAATATTACATTTTCGACCCCGAATACGATTACCTTCCCGAACCGCTCATCGCTTACCGTGCAAAGCGCGGCGAACTCAAACAAGTTCCCGTCAAAAACAACCGAATTTACAGCGAAGAAATCGGACTCGAAATCGTTGATACGGGCGAAGGCTTGCGTCTTTTCAATCGTGAAACTAATCAATTTATGCGGACTCTGAGTGAAGAGCATCAAGCGCGTTTGCAAGCCGAAGATGAAGTCGCTCGGCTGCGCGGAGAATTGGAACGAATGCAGAAGACTCAAAAATAATCGTTAAGACGAAAATAATTCCAGCACAAAATAATTTGTATCGTTAATGCGCGTCAATCGTCCGCTCGTATAAGGCGGTTGGAAAAAATCATTCGCAGCGTATTCGACGCCTTTGAGAGATGCGTCGCCGGTTTCCTGGCTTTTGGCGACGAGTTCCGGCGGAAACCAGTCTTCGGCGTCAATGTCGGCGGGCGCGGGCGGTTTGTAGCCTTCGGCGCCGGCGGCGATTTGATTGGCATCGCGCGTCGAAAACTTTAAAGTAACAACGAGTTTTACATTGTTCGGCGCGCCGCCGTTCGATTTGATTTCGCTGTAAGTCGCCTCGTCGGGCGCGGCGGGCAATTTGATGATTTTAGACAGTTCTTCAACGTCGTCGCGGGCGACGATTTCGGAAATCGAGTTAGCGGTTTGATTGCTGTTTGGGACTGACGAATTATCGCCCGCAGTTTTGTTTCCCGAACACGCGTTAAATAAAATAATCGTCAGCAGAAAGAAAATAGATTTTGTCGGGAAAACTTTCATCTCGCTCATTGTAAAAAGATTGCCGAAGGATTGCAATGCGCTTCGCCCGCCTGCCGTTCGGCGCAATATGTTTAACGAACAAACTTGAAATAATGTTGTTACTGCTACGGCGCGTTCGCGCGTTTATCATCCGCGATTTCCAACTCGCTCTTTCGTATCGCGTCGAATTTCTGATTCGGCTGCTGTGGATTTTGGGAATCGTCACGACGTTTTATTTTATCTCGCGCATCTTTGCGGGCTTTCCGCTCGCTCGCTACGAACAGTGGCAGAATCCGCTGCTGGCGTGGCTGACCGGAATGGCGATGCTCAATTATTTTCTCGTCGGATTTTCCGCGCTCGCCAATGCGATTCGGCAAGAGCAGATGCAAGGAACTCTAGAGAGCGTTTTGCTGACCCCGATAAATGTGCCGACGGTTATCGTTTCGAGTTCGGCTTGGGCTTATGTCGAGGCGACTTTCAATTCGTTTCTTTATTTATTTTTCGGCTGGCTGTTTTTCAACGTGCAGTATCGAGGCAATCTGTTGCTCGCGCTCGCGTTTTTGATTTTAACGACGCTGGTTTTGGCTTCGCTCGGAATTTTGTCGGCGAGCTTTACGATGTCGTTCAAACGCGGCGACCCGTTTGCGATTCTGCTCGGTGCGGGAACGGCGCTTTTCTCCGGCGTGTTTTATCCGAAGGAAATGCTGCAGGAATCGTTGGGCGAAACGGGCGGCAAGGCGTTGTCATATATCAATCCTTCGACGCACGGACTCGACGGCATTCGCGGCGTTTTGATTCAAGGAAAAACTTTCGGCGAAGTTCAAAGTTCTTTCTTTATACTGCTGATTTTTTTAATCGTCCTGCTTCCCTTCGCGCTCTGGGTTTTCGGGCGGGCGATTAAACGAGCCAAGCGCGAAGGCAGTTTGATTCAATACTGATTTTGGACTTCAAGTAAATAATTATGAATCAAACTTTAACCGTGCGTGCTGATAATATTAAATTTACATCAACTGGAGCGGACGGAGGACACATTTACGTTCGAGGCAAATGAGCTTACAAAAATTACGGCATTATTAACGTTTATGCACATTTTTCTACTAAACGAATGGAACGAGAATTCAAGCGCAAATTTAAGAAAGGCGCGTTTGAATTTGTGTCCTTGCGGTGGAATTTCATACCTGAAATAGGTCTTTCATTGTGGGACGTTATTGAATGGAAATTTGTTGACGACGTTTAATACTTCAATATGAACGAAAAAAAATCAGCCGTTTGGTTCGCATTGTGGGTTTTGTTCGCCATCAACACGATGAACTTTTTCGACCGCCAGATTTTGGGCGCGGTCGGCGAGCCGATTCGCAAAGAGTTCGGTTTAAGCGACGCGGCGCTCGGCGCGCTCGGCACGGCGTTTACGCTGCTTTATGCTTTTGTCGGAATTCCTCTCGGAAGATTGGCGGATCGAATCGGGCGCAAAGAAATTTTGTCAGCCGGAGTTTTCGTCTGGAGTTTGCTGACGGTCGGCTCGGGTTTGGCGCAGAATTTCTGGCAGATTTTCGCTCTGCGGCTCGGCGTCGGCGTCGGCGAAGCGTCGTGCGCTCCGGCGGCGACTTCTTTGATCGGCGATTTGTTTCCGGCGAGCTGGCGCGCCAAAGCGTTGGCGATTTTTATGCTCGGGCTTCCGGTCGGCGTCGCGTTGAGTTTCGCCGTCAGCGGCACGGTTGCCAAACAATACGGCTGGCGGACGGCTTTTTTTGCCGCCGGCATTCCGGGAATTTTATGTGCAATTGCTGTTTTGTTCGTTAAAGAGCCACGGCGCGGCGCAGCCGAGCAACACGATATCGGCGAACAAAAACGCGTCGGTTCGCCGTATAAATTGATTCTCGCTTTGCCGACGATGCGCTGGATTATTCTTTCCGGCGCGTTGCATAATTTTAATATGTATGCCATCGGCGCGTTCATCACGCCGTTTCTGATGCGTTATCACGGCGCGGATATTCAATCCGCCAACTTCGTTTCGATGATTGTCTATGGCGTAATGGGCGCGCCCGGTCTTTTAATCGGCGGCTTCGTCGGCGATGCCGTGATGAAACGTCGAACGAACGGACGAATGCTGGTCGGGACAATCGCCATCGTTTTTTCGATTCCGTTTTTATTTTTCGCACTCGGCAGACCGCCGGGCGACATCACTACGTTTTTAATTTTGATGGGTGCGGGCTGCGCGCTGATGTATTTTTATTACTCGACCGTTTATTCAACGATTCAGGATATTGTCGAGCCGGGACTTCGCGGAACAGCGATGGCGGTTTATTTTTTTGCGATGTATGTTTTGGGCGCGTCTTTAGGACCCTACGCGACCGGAATCTTGAGCGACTTTTTCACGAAACGCGTCGCGCAAATGGCAGGCGTATTAGATGTTTCGCAAACGGCGCTCGAACCGTATCGCGCCGAAGGTTTGCATTCGGCGATGTATGCGATTCCGATTTTAAGCGTGCTGCTCGCGCTGGTTTTATTCGCCGCTTCGCGCACGGTGACGAAAGATATTGAAAAATTGCAAAGCTGGATGAAAGACTCGGCAACGACGAAATTGTGATAAAATAGTTTGTAATTTACAACGAAATTATCGAGAGCAGGTTTAATATATGACACCAGAAATCAAAGAAACAACCACCAAGGCGCAGGAAGAAAAACGGAAATGGGAAGCAGAAACTTTACAGAAAATTTTAGATAAATCGCCCGAACGAAAGACGAGCTTTGAAGGCGTGTCTTTAGAACCGGTCGAACGGCTTTACACCGAGACTGACACGGAAAACTTGGACGAAATCGGTTTTCCGGGCGAGTTTCCTTACAAACGCGGAATTCATCCGACGGGTTATCGCGGCAGGCTCTGGACAATGCGGCAATTCGCCGGATTTTCTTCGCCCGAAGAAACCAACAAACGCTTTAAATATCTGATGTCACAAGGTCAAACCGGCTTGTCGGTCGCTTATGATTTGCCCGCTCTGATGGGACTTGATGCTGACTCATTGCTTTCGGAAGGCGAAGTCGGCAAATGCGGCGTGGCAGTTTCCTCGTTCGCCGATTACGAAGCGCTGTTTGACGGAATTCCGCTCGAACAAGTGACGGTTTCCCAGACAATCAACGCCCCGGCTTCGATTTTTCTGGCGATGTATCTGGTGATGGCTGAGAAACAGGGCGCGGATTTCAAAAAGATTTCCGGCACTCTGCAAAACGATATTTTGAAAGAATACATCGCACAGAAAGAATGGATTTATCCAATCAAACCGGCGATGAAACTCGTGATTGATACGTTTGAGTATTGCGTCAAAAATGTTCCGAAATATAATCCAATTTCCGTCTCTGGCTACCACATCCGCGAAGCCGGAGCGACGGCTTTGCAGGAACTCGCATTCACCTTGCGCGACGGTGTGGAATATGTGCAATACGGCGTTAACCGAGGTTTGAACGTTGACGAATTCGTGCCGCGCATCTCGTTTTTCTTTAACGCTCACAACGATTTTTTTGAAGAAATCGCCAAATACCGCGCCGCCCGCGTCGTCTGGGCGAAAACTATGAAAGAACGTTTCGGCGCAAAAAATCCGCGCACGATGCAGCTTCGCTTTCACACGCAAACCGCCGGAGTTTCTCTAACGGTTCAGCAACCTTTGAATAATATCGCTCGCGTAGCGATTCAAGCGCTCGCTGGAGTTTTGGGTGGAACGCAATCTTTGCACACCGACGCTTATGACGAAGCGCTCGCTTTGCCGACCGACCAAGCCGCGCTGATCGCTTTACGAACGCAGCAAATTATCGCTGAAGAAACCGGCGTGGTGAACACGGTTGACCCGCTCGGCGGTTCATACTTTGTCGAATCTCTGACGCAGAAAATGGTTGACGGCTGTTTCGATTATTTCGATAAAATAGACGGTTTCGGCGGAATGGTCGAAGCGGTCGAAGCCGGATTTCCGCAACGCGAAATTCAGGAATCGGCGTATCAATACCAAAAAGCCGTCGAGCGCAAAGAGCAAACGATTGTCGGCGTGAACAAATATCAGATGGACACGGAACTTCACAAAACCGATATTTTGCAGATTGACGAAAACGTGCGCGTCCATCAACTCGAACGGCTTGAGCAAACAAAGCAAACACGCGACAAAGGCGCGGTCGCCAACGCTTTGGATAAATTAAAACTGGCGGCGCAGGCGAATGAAAACACGATGCCCGCGACGATTGAAGCGGTGAAAGCATACGCGACGGTTG
>CADCUR010000249.1 GCA_902805935.1 uncultured Pyrinomonadaceae bacterium | reverse complement strand
TTTCTACTCATGGAACTATCCGTAAAACCGACCAAGCAAAACAAAGAAGCAGCCAGAGAAAGCACCGGGTGGCATTTATTGCTTGATTCTCTGCTTGATTTGAGCTATTCGCATGCTCGTGAGTCAATTCTTCAGTTTGTTTCGCGCCGTTATTTGATCTCTTCGCTGACTTGGCTCGAACGTAAAGGCAATCGACTCGAAACGGTTCGTTCAAGCAGTGAATCGCATTTGCAAAAAAAGCTGTTGAGCATTTCAGTTGATGACCATCGGTTGCTCGATGCGGTCGAGAATAAATCTTCATTTACCCTACCCGCTCAGCAAAACGCGAAAAATACCGACGTGCCATCGCCGATTCATCTTTTCCCGATTGCGGTCGGCAGAGAGATTCGGAGCGCGTTAATGGTCAGCGATGACATTGCGAGCGAAAATACAAGACGTTTTCTCAGGCTCTTTTGCCACGCTATCGCTCCGAAACTCGAAATTTTGCGCTTGCGCGAAGAATTAGACAAACGCGCTTTGCTCGAAAGCAATGTGCAGAAATTTAATGAAAGCATTAAAGATACGGATAAAGACATTGACACTGCTGATTTTTGGTCGAGTTTGATGCACACCTGCACCGAATTGTTGCGCGCCGAGCGCATCTCCCTACTCGTCTTCGATGAAGCCGCAAATTCTTTCTCGGCAAAAGCCGCTGCTGGCAGCCGCACCGATATTATTAAAGCAGATACAGAAAGACTCGGCGAGCGAATAGCGCGCCAGGTTTTACAAAGCGGAAAACCGCTGGTGGTCGAAGACGTGCGGCTAACCGAAACCTCAGCCGCACCTGCTGAATGGAATTATAAATCGAATTCATTTATCAGCTATCCGATTACGTTCAGAGGGCGTAAGATCGGCGTGTTGAATTTGACCGACCGCGCTGGCAGCGAGAATTTCAGCAGACTGGATTTAGAGATTCTCAGTGCGGTTATGCCGCAATTAGCTGTGTTGGTTAACAGCGCGTTGCTGAAAGGCAAAGTCGGCGAACTCAAGCGGCTTTCGGTAACAGACGCTTTAACCGGCTTGCTGAATCGGCTGTATTTGGACGAACGACTGCCCGAAGAAATTAGACGTTCGAACCGCGAGAATTTTCCGATGAGTCTTTTGATGATTGACGTGGACGACTTCAAATCTTACAACGACAGTTTCGGACACACTGAAGGCGACAAAGCGTTGAAGTTGGTCGCGCACTGTTTGAAAGAGACGCTGCGGGGCGCGGACGTAGCGGCGCGTTACGGCGGCGAGGAGTTTTCGATCCTGTTGCCGCAGACGACATCGGAAGAAGCGGTAAAGATCGCCGAGCGGATCAGAGAGCAGGTGGCGACAACGCAGTTTCCGAACCGGCAGATAACGATTAGCGTGGGAGTAGTGAGTTGCGTGAACACGGCGTGCGAGGCGGCGGAGATAATCAAATGGGCGGACGATGCGCTCTACGAAGCGAAACGGCGCGGCAAAAACAATATGCAGATTTATCAAAATTTATATGCAGCGCAGG
>CADCUR010000248.1 GCA_902805935.1 uncultured Pyrinomonadaceae bacterium | reverse complement strand
GGCGAAGATGTAATTTTGCAATGGAATCGCGTCCTGTCGCAAACCATCGCCACGCCCGGAGCGCATCCGGCGACCATTCGCACTCAGCGCAGTTACGCGATGATGCACCTGGCGATGTTCGATGCCGTTAATTCGATTGAAGGCGATTACACGCCGTATTTAAGCGACATTCCCACCGCCGCCAGAGCTTCGGTCAAAGCCGCCGCCGCACAAGCCGCGCACGATGTTCTGGCGAGTTTATACCCGAACCGGCAAGGGATTTTTGCTATGGAACTGGCGGACTCACTCATCGGAATTTCGCCGCTGCAAGCGTTTCGCGGCAAAGCCGTCGGGCGCGCCGCCGCGCAGCGAATGTTGACGCACCGCGCCAATGACGGCTGGACGGTGACGCCCCCTGCGTATGTTTTGCCTCCGACGCCGGGTAACTGGCAGCCAACTCCGCCCGCCAATGTTCCGGCTGCGTTTACACATTTCCCCGCAGTTATGCCGTTCGCGCTGGCGCAAAGCACGCAATTTCTGCCCCCACCGCCGCCCAATTTGACGAGCGAACAATACGCGGCGGAATTTAACGAAGTCAAAGAACTCGGAGCCGCTAATAGCACGACGCGCACTGCCGAACAGACTTTGACGGCGCAGTTGTGGGCAACCGGAGCGACGACCGAAGTTTATTTGAACAATCTAGTTCGCAGTCTCGCCTTGAACCGCAATCTGACAACCGCGCAAAACGCCCGTCTGTTTGCGCTTTTTTATGTTTCGACTCACGACGGGCTGCAAACCACCTTTACCAGCCAATATACCTACGGCAGATGGCGTCCCGTGACGGCGATTCGCCGCGCCGACGAAGACGATAACCTGAATACCGCCGCCGACCCGAATTGGACTTCGCTGATTGCGGCTCCGCCGTATCCATCTTACGCCTCAAACGCTTCTTCGCTGACATCATCGGCAGCCAAAGCGCTTGAACTGTTTTTTGGACGCGACGACATCCCGTTTCAAATCAACTTCGGCGGCACGCCGAACGTCGTTCGTACGTATCGCAGTTTTTCGCAGATGACCGACGAAGCCGCCCGCAGTCGCGTGTTCGGCGGAATCCATTTCCAAAGCGATACCTTCTACGGACAAATCGCCGGTCGTAACGTCGCCACTTACGTTTTTCTGAATTTGATGCGACCGCGCGACTGCAACTTCTAAAGCAGATGGACTGAAGTGCTGGGCGTCCTTCGTTTGCTGCAGCGTAAAGCGCGTAAAACGCACGGTTCGTCGCCTCTCGGCAATAGTAAGCGAGGAGATGCCCGGCACTTGAGTCAGTTGTTTATTCCAGACGGCTAAGAAAAGAAAAATAACAAAGTTACGCTTGTTCGCAATGCCAATTGCACGACAGCGTAAGCCGTCGCTAACTATTCGCTGTGCAAATACCAAGGGGTGATTCACGCAAAAATCAAGTAACTCAAAAATAAGGAGAAATCCATATGAAAACCAAAACTGTTTTAACGATGCTCGCGGCAACTGCTTTATTGGCGCAAATGCCGATTTTGACGCTTTCGCAA
>CADCUR010000247.1 GCA_902805935.1 uncultured Pyrinomonadaceae bacterium | reverse complement strand
CCAAGTTGTTTCATTAAAAATGCAACAGATTGGCTTCCTGCAAAAGCATCTAGAACAATTCTGCTGTCTTTTGGAATAAATTTTTCTATCCAATCAAGCAGCACAAATTTTGCCCCAAGATATTGAGGTTCGGGAAAGTTATATCTGAAGTAATCGTCAACAAACAGCATCTTTATTATTCTACTCAAATCCAATCTTCTCACGAATCGCATAAATCGTTTTGTCCTGCGATTCGTGATAAGTTCGCACGAGCATTTCCGCCAATAAACCCATTAGAAAAAACTGCATCGAGATTGCCAGCAGCACAATCGCAATCACCGGCAGAGGCGTTAAGATAAACGAAACGCCGTAACCGAATTTCAAAACGAATGCCCATAGACCGGCGAAAATCGAAAGCAGAAACGCGATTAAGCCAAACGTGCCGAAAACGTAAATCGGTTTCGTTTGATACGAAGCCATAAATTTTATCGTCATTAAATCGAAGACGACTTTAATTGTTCGGGAGATTCCGTATTTCGAGACGCCCATCGTGCGGGCGTGGTGGTCAACCGGAATTTCCGTGACTCGCCCGCCCGCCCAACTCGCGTAAATCGGGATAAAGCGGTGCATCTCGCCGTAAAGTTTTACGTCCTGAATTACGTCGCGGCGATAGGCTTTCAAGCTGCAGCCGTAATCGTGCAGCGGAACGCCGCCGATCCAAGAGATGATGCGATTGGCGATTTGCGACGGGATTTTTCGCAAAACAAGCGCGTCCTTTCGATTTTTGCGCCAGCCGGAGACGACATCGTAGCCTTCGTTTAATTTATCGAGCAGCCTAGAAATATCGCGCGGGTCGTTTTGCAAATCCGCGTCCATCGGAATCAAAATCTCGCCCCGCGCCGCGTCAATGCCCGCCGACATCGCCGCCGTCTGCCCGTAATTGCGCCGCAGAGAAATCACGCGAACGCGCCCGTCAACCGCCGCGATTTCCTTTAAAGTCGTCAGCGATTCATCGGTCGAGCCGTCGTCAACGTAGATAATTTCCGCTGTCTTGCCCAGAGACCCCAATGCTTCCTGAATTTTGGCGTGCATCGGGCGCAGATTATCTTCTTCATTTAAGACGGGCAAAAACAATGACAATTCGGGCGCGGTCTGTGTTTCGGCGCGTATTGCTGTTGGTTGCGAATTCATTATCAATCAAAATAGATAATGTAAAACTTTCACGCGTAAAAATACAGTTGGCACGATTCGGGTTTCGGGTCGAACATAAAGCCAACTTGTAATTTGGACATATAAATCTCGAATTCAATTTAAGGCAGCCGTCGCCTTTGTATGTTAGTTTTTAATCAGGGCTTGGTCTAAAACTCTAAACTTTCAACCGTAATACGATTGCCGAAACCACTGTTCGCTGATTTTCTGGAATAAAACTGGACAAGACCGATTGTGAAAGTTATAAATTAAAGCCGTAGCAATTTGCCGGAAATTGACGATATTCGGACTTTTTATGATATTAAATCACTTTTACATTTATTCGGGGACAAAACTTTATGACAAAACCTTTAGTGCTTGATTTAAGCGAAGTCAGCGCGGACGACGTGGCGATTGTCGGCGGCAAATGCGCGTCTTTGGGCGAACTGTTTCGGGAGTTGACCGCGCAGGGCGTCAAAGCCGTTGACGGATTTTCCACTACCAGCGATGCTTACAACCTTTTATTGGAAATCGGCGGGCTGAAAAAGAATTTGCAAAAACTTCTGAAAAATTTAGATGTTGATAACTTGGACGAACTCGCTCGCGTCGGTAGCGAAGCTAGACGGTTGATGTTGGAGACGCCGTTTCCGAAAGAAATTGAGACGGCAATTCTTGAATCTTACCGGAGATTATGCGAGCGCACAGGGAAGAAAACGTGCGAGGTTGCCGTTAGGTCGTCGGCAACGGCGGAAGATTTGCCCGACGCTTCGTTTGCCGGTCAGCAGGACACGATTCTAAATGTGCTGGGCGACCGGCGCTTGATTGAAGCGTGCCATCAATGTTACGCCTCTCTATGGACTGACCGCGCGATTTCGTATCGCACAGCGAAAGGCTTTGACCATTTCGACGTAGCTTTGTCAATTGGCGTGCAGCCGATGGTGCGTTCCGACATAGCCTGTTCGGGCGTGATGTTTACGCTCGATACAGAAAGCGGATTTCGTGAAGCGGTCGTCATCAACGGCGCGTGGGGTTTGGGCGAAGCGGTCGTGCAGGGAATGGCGACGCCCGACGAATGGGTGGTTTTCAAGCCGACGCTGAAATTAGGATTTCGTCCGATTGTGACGCGCAAATTAGGCGTCAAGGAAGTGAAAATGGTTTTCGCCGACGACGGCGCGGGAACACAGGTCAAAGATGTCGTCGCATCGCAGCGCAATCGTTTTTGTCTTGCTGGATTTGAGGTTTTGCAATTAGCGCAATGGGCTTGCCAGATTGAAGAACACTATTCAAAACGCGCGGGCAAACCACAGCCGATGGATATTGAGTGGGCGAAGGACGGCGTGACGGGCGAGCTTTTTATTTTACAGGCGAGACCGGAAACAGTTCACACCCAAAAGGAACAAAACTTTGTTGAAACTTATAAACTTTCGGACAATCACGGCGCGCCCCTCGTGACGGGCGTGGCGGTCGGCGAAAAAATCGCGCACGGACGAGTTCACGTTCTGCTCGACCCGAATAAATTGAGAGAATTCAAGGCGGGCGATATTCTGGTCACTTCGATGACCGACCCGGCTTGGGAGCCGATTATGAAACGCGCGTCGGCGATTGTCACCGAACGCGGCGGGCGCACTTGCCACAGCGCGATTATCAGCCGCGAACTCGGACTTCCCTGCATCGTCGGCACCGGCAACGCGACGGAAGTTTTGCGCAGCGGAACCGACGTAACGGTTTCGTGCGCCGAAGGCGAGCAGGGAAAAATCTATTACGGCAAGATTGATTACAAGATTGATAAAAGAATTATCACCGACGACGAACGCCCACGGACGCAAGTGATGATGAACGTCGGCGACCCCGACCGCGCGTTTGCCGCTTCGATGTTTCCGAACGACGGCGTGGGTCTGGCGCGGCTCGAATTTATCATCAATAATCACATCGGCATTCACCCGATGGCTTTGGTCAATTACCCGAATCTGAAACGGCGCGAAGATGTCGAAGAAATCGGACGGAGAATCGGCGAGGAAGACCCGAAGGAATTTTTCGTCAGAAGTTTGTCCGAAGGCATTGCGAAAATCGCGGCGGCGTTCTACCCCAAGGACGTGATTGTCCGAATGTCGGATTTCAAATCGAACGAATACGCCCGTCTGATCGGCGGACTGGAATTTGAACCCGAAGAGGAAAATCCGATGATCGGCTTTCGCGGCGCGTCGCGCTATTACGACGACCGCTACAAACCGGGCTTCCGGCTCGAATGTCTCGCATTGCAGCGAGTCCGCGAAGATATGGGTTTGACGAACGTTAAAGCGATGATTCCGTTTTGCCGCACGGTCGAAGAAGGCGAAAAGGTGATCGCGCTGATGGCGGAGTTCGGCTTGCCGCAGGGCGAAAACGATTTGGAGATTTACGCGATGTGCGAGCTTCCGGCGAACGTCGTTTTCGCCGACGAATTTTTGCAGGTTTTCGACGGCTATTCAATCGGCTCGAACGATTTGACGCAGCTCGCGCTCGGGCTTGACCGCGACTCGGAGATGGTCGCGCATTTGTTTGACGAGCGCAACGGCGCCGTCGAAAAAATGGTGGCGATTGCCATCGAAGCCGCCAGGCGCAACAACAAAAAAATCGGCATCTGCGGACAAGCGCCGTCCGATTACCCGGAGTTTGCCAGGTTTCTGGTCGAGAAGGGCATCAACTCGATTTCCTTGAATCCAGATACGGTGATTCAAACGACGCACACGATTCTGGAAACCGAAAAGGAACTGAAAAATCAGAGCCGACTAGCCGCAAAATAATTTGAAGCAGGCGCCGGCGCGGGCAATGCAGGAAACATCATTCGTCAAAATAGAACCGAGCGGTTCGCGGCTCAGTCTCGACCTCAAAGATTTGTGGAGCTACCGCGAACTGCTTTTTTTCCTCGTCTGGCGCGACGTCAAAGTGCGCTACAAACAAACGGCAATCGGCGTTTTGTGGGCGATTCTGCAGCCGGTTTTGACGACCGCGATTTTCACCGTCATCTTCGCCCAGTTCGCCCGTTTCGATTCGCTCTCGATTCCTTATCCGCTTTTCGCCTTGAGCGGCTTGCTGCTCTGGCTGTTCGTCAACTCTTCGATCAGCACGGCGAGCGGCAGTTTAATCAACAACACGAATCTGGTAACGAAAATCTACTTTCCGCGCTTGATTGTGCCGCTTGCGGCGACGCTTTCGGGTTTGATTGATTTGGCTTTGGGATTCGTGCTGCTCGTCGGCTTGATGATTATCTACGGCATGACATTCAATTGGCAAATTGTCTTTGCGCCGATTTTCATCTTGCTCGCCGTGACGCTCGCGCTCGCGCTCGGCACGCTTTTCTCGGCTTTAAACGTGCGTTTCCGCGATGTCAAATTCGCGCTGCCGTTCGCCTTGCAGATTTGGATGTTCGTCTCGCCCGTGTTTTATCCGGCAAGCGTTTTGTCGGAAAAGTGGCGCGTCGTCTTCGCGCTCAACCCGCTGACCGGAATTCTCGAAGGGTTTCGCGCCGCGCTGTTCGGCACCCAATTCGATCAGTTCGCCGTCGGCGTTTCGGTCGTTTTAACTTTTATTTTAGCTCTCGCGTCGCTATTCGTTTTCAAGCGAATGGAAGATGATTTTGCGGATTTAATATAAATATATGCGAGGAAAACAAAAATGAAATTTCGATTAACGATTCCTTTAAGTTTAATTTTGCTAACGGCTTCCGTCCACGTTGCCGCGCAAACCGGCTTTGATGACTTTTGGAAAAATTTCAAAGCGGCGGTCGTCAAAGGCGATAAAACGGCGGTTGCCGCGCTCACGAAATTTCCGCTTTCGATGCCATACGGAATGAAAACGGTGCGAACAAAAGCCGATTTTACCAAACGCTACCAAGAGATTTTCAAAGGCGAAGCCGATGCCGCGAAATGTTTTCCAAAAGCCGAATTAATAAAAGACGACGCAAAAACTTACAGCGTTTATTGCGGATTTAAGCAAACGCCTGACGATAAAGAAAATACGCCGATTAGATATCGGTTTGAATTGACCAAAACAGGTTGGAAATTTGCAGGACTCGACAATATAAATGAGTAAAATTCAGCGGCAAGTGAAGAGTGGAAATTGGTAAATTGATTCATTAATTTTTCGATTTTCAGTTTCCGCTTTCCACTCTTTTTGTTTCTTCGATTTCCAAAATCAAATCCGCGCCGTAGCACTTGGCGGGAGTTTGAAAACCCGCGCGTAAATTTCCGTCAGCAATTTTTTCGGCGATTTTCAGGGCGGTTAAAACGGTCGTCGTGTAGCCTTCGGGACAAATTAGACGCGCCTCGACGCGGTTTCCTTTGTCGTCACGCGCTTCGCCCCACAGATAAGTTACGCCTTTGGCGCGCGCTTCGGCGCTGGGACCGCCTTCGAGAATTTGTTTTTGCAGATAATTTTGCACGGGCTTTGTTTTCAGCAGCCAGCCGAGGTAGCGGCTCAGTTTCAGCATTTTCAGATTCGCCTCAGGCAGAACCGTGTAAACTTCGATATTCGGAATTCCGGTCGAATAATACGCCGTCGAAACATCGCCCCACGGAATTGTGACGGCGGTTTTCGCAAATTCTCCGAAATCAACTTCTCGCGTTTTGTAAGCGGCGGGAACTCGCGTAATCTCGCCATTTCGTCGAATCGCCCCGCCGTTGCCGGCGTTCATCGTCATCGTCGCCTGCGTGCCGTGCGAGATTCCTCCCAAACCGCAGAAAGCCAAAGTCAGGGTCGTCGCCGACGGCAGTTGATTTTTCAAATACAGAGCCAGACAATCCGACGGCACGACATCGAAGCCGACGCCCGGCATAATCATAATTCCGGCTTCTTTGGCGGCTTCGTCGCGCCGCGCCATCGCTTCAAAAACGGAAATCTCGCCCGTGATGTCCGTATAATGGACGCCCGTCCGCAGACACGCTTCGACCATTCGCTCGGACGTGAGCGAAAACGGTCCGGCGCAGTGAATGACAAAATCAACCTCTTTGAGCGTGTATTCGAGCGATTTTCTATCTTCGAGCGAAAACGTCCGGTGCGTTAAATTCAATTGTTTTGCCAGCGGCTCGATTTTGCTTTGACTTCTGCCCGAAAGAATCGGTTTGAGTCCGCGCCTTACAGCTTCCCGTGCAATCAGCTCGCCCGTGTAACCGTTTGCGCCGTAAATTAAAAAACTTTTCGACATAATTTACTCGTCAGCCAGAATTTCCTGCACGCGCCCGACTTGCCCGTCGGTCAGGCGAACTTTAATGCCGTGCGGGTGATTGCCGGAATTGGTCAGCAAATCCTTTACGACCCCGATGGTTCGTTTGCCTGTTCGCTGGTCTTGTTTCAGAACGACGGCAACTTTTAATCCGGCGCGGATGTTTTTTCTTTCACGATGCGGCATCTGTTTTACCTCCAAAATTCGTCTTGAAAACGGTTTGTCCGAACTATTCAAAAAGCCGGAGATTCTTCGCCTGCGTTTCCCCGAGTTTGTCCAAAAATTGCTCGCGGTCAATTTCTTTCGCGCCCAAAACTTCAAAATGCGGCGTCATCACCTGCGCGTCGAGCCACCACGCGCCGCGCTTTTCGAGATGCTCGATTAAAAAAAGCAGCGCGAATTTGGAAGCGTTCGATTTTCTGAAAAACATACTCTCGCCGCAGAACACGCCGCCCGCGTCAACGCCGTAAAGCCCGCCGACGAGTTCGCCCGCATCGTCCCAAACTTCGACGCTGTGCGCATCGCCCGACAGGTGAAAGCGATAATACGATTCGATAAAATCCTTGGTAATCCAGGTTCCGCTTTCGTGGGCGCGTTTGACGCGCGAGCAGTTTTCGATAACTCGGCGAAAATCCTTGTCAATCGTCAACTTGAAGTTTGTTTTTTTCCATTCTTTCTTCAAAGATTTCGGAATGTGCAAATCGGAGAATTCGAGAACGGCGCGGCGTTCGGGACAAAACCAGGGCAGCGGCAAACCTTCGATTGCCCACGGGAAAATTCCGTGCCGGTAAGCGGAGCGCAAATTTTCGACTGACATTTCGCCTCCGAAACCGATGATGTCGCGGGCGTTGTAAAAGTATTCGCCGAACGAAATCCATTCGGGAAATTTATGGCGGCGCGGATTCGGGAAATTTATCAAATACATATCTGACGACCAAATTCTTTTGCCCGGCGCGGCTGAAAAAATTATAATCACAGCCAACCGTTTTCCGATTATAAATCATCTTTATAGTTTGAAGCAGATTAGAAAAAACAATTTCAAAAAGAGGTTTTCCGAAATGAGGTATAAAATTTTCGCTCTTGTCGCCGTCTTCGCCTTCGTCTTAAACGGCGTCGGCGCGAGCTTCGCTCAAGCGAAAGCGACCACCGCGGTTCAAACAAAAGAACTCGCCGCCCTGCTGCCCGCCTCGGACGGCGTAGTGAGTTTGGACGTGCAGAAACTTTTAAGCGAATCAGTGCCGCAAATTCTGGCTAGCAAACCGCAGATGCTCGGCAACATCAACGCAAAAATTGACGAACTGCGCGACAAAACTGGACTCGATGCCAGACAGTTCGAGCAAATCGTGATCGGCGTGGCGATGCGAGAAATCACGGCACGCGAAGTTGATTTGGAGCCGGTATTCCTGGCGCGCGGAAAATACAGCGCCAACGCACTGATCGCGGTTGCGAAACTCGCCTCGAAAGGCAAATACCGCGAAGAGCGCGTCGGCAGCCGCACGGTTTACGTTTTCACGGGCAAAGAAATCATCCAGCAAAATAAACCGCAGACGAAAAATTCGTGGTTTGACCGGATAATTGACCGAACGATTAACAGTTTGACCAAAGAAATCGCCGTCGTATCGCTTGACGGCAACACTCTGGCTTTCGGTTCGCTCGCGCGCGTTCGTGAAACTTTTGAAACGAAAACACGTGCGAGCGGCGAGGTGCTGAGTTTAATCAACCGAAAACCAAACGCCGTGCTGAGTTTCGGAGCGACATTGCCGAACGGCTTATCGAAATTCGTTGATTTGGACAACGACGAACTCGGCAGAACGCTCGACTCGATTCGGCAGATGTCGGGCGCGATCGAAGTTTCCGCCAATACGGCGACGCTTTCGGTTGCGGCGAAAACTTTGCAGGCAGAGCAAGCGCAAACGCTGCACGAAACTTTGGAGGGTTTGCAAATGCTTGGCAAAGCGTTCATCGGCGCCGGACGCGGCGAAGACAAAAAAGTTTTCGCCAGAATGCTTGACAACGCCCGCATCACGCGCAGCGGCGCGGAAGTCTTGC
Source organism: uncultured Pyrinomonadaceae bacterium (assembly GCA_902805935.1). Lineage (GTDB taxonomy): Bacteria > Acidobacteriota > Blastocatellia > Pyrinomonadales > Pyrinomonadaceae. Next base: position 16,582 of record CADCUR010000247.1, on the reverse strand, counting down.
TCGACTTGCAAGTTCCGCAAAGCGACATTAACATTTTGCTTACCGGAATAAAATAACTTTTTTCCATTTCTCTCCTCGAAAACTTCGGTTGCCGGAAGCGTTTTCCGGCAGCCATTTTTTATTCGCGTTTTCAAGAATCAAGAATTTGCCGTAAAATTATTTTCGATGAGAAAAAACCATTTAAAGTTAAAAGTCGTCGCCTTTTTGACCTTCGCAATTTTATTTAGCGGATTTAATTTCGGCATACCTGCGGCGGCGCAGGAAGCGAGCCGCACAAAAGTGATTGGCAAACCGACGCCAGCGCCGACCATTTCACCGACGCCGCAGCCGTCTGCTACGCCCACATTATCGCCGACGCCGACTCCAACGCCGACGCCGATTCAAACCGTCGCCGATTTGCAATCAAAAATTCGCCAGATGTTGGCGCGTCCCGAATTGCGGCGCGGCAGCGTCGGCGTGAAAATCGTCTCTTTAGATACGAACCGAACAATTTTCGAGGAAAACGCCCAAAAATATTTTATGCCCGCCTCGAATATGAAAAGTTACACGGTCGCGGCGGCGCTCGAAAAACTCTCGCCGGATTTTCGGTTCGTCACGAGCGTTTACGCCTCGATGACGCCCGACGCGAGTGGAACAATCCGAGGCGATTTGAGCGTTTACGGACGCGGCGACGTTTCGTTTTCGACTGCGTTTGAAGGCGGCGATTCAAGCACCAAGTTAAACGCGCTGGCAGACAAAATCGTTCAGGCGGGCGTCAAAAGAATCGAAGGAAACCTCGTCGGCGACGAAAGTTATTTTACGGGCAGTCCGATTCCATACAGTTGGGAATGGGACGATTTGCAGTGGAAGTCGGGCGCGGAAATTTCGGCTTTGCCGGTCAACGATAATCTGGTTGAATTAGTCGTTAAACCGAGCGCGGCAAACGCCGCGTGTTTCGTTCAGACGCTGCCGGTCAATGCGATTGTTAAAATCGTCAATCGCTGTCAAACCGCCACGACCGGAACGCAGCGCGAAATACGAGTCACCAAAAAGCTCGACCAAAACATCCTCGAAATAAGCGGAACAATGCCGCTCGGCGACGCAGGCTACACGGGCAACGTTACCGTTTCGCGCCCCGCTCAGTTTTTTGTCGAGATGTTGCGCGGGTTGCTTATCCAAAAAGGCGTGACGATTACGGGACAAAATAAGGTAATCAATGCCTCGGAAAAATCATTTTCAGGGATTGCTTCTCTCCCGCCGATTGAAATCGCTAAACTCGAATCGCCGCCGTTCAGCATTGTCGCCGCCAAAACGATGAAACCGAGCCAGAACGCTTACACCGAAACTATTCTCTGGACGCTCGGCGAACATACAGGCAGACAACAAGAATTGGTTTCGGCGACGGACGAGGCTGCGGTTAAAAAACTGCAAAAGACTTCGAGCGCGGAACTCGGCGCAAAGGTCGTCCAAAAGTTTTTGAATGAAATCGGCATCGCGCCCGACAGCGTAATTCAATGGGACGGTTCGGGTCTTTCGCGGCACAATTTAATTACGCCCGATTCCGCCGTCGCGCTTTATACGTATATGTCTAAAAGCCGCTACGCCGCCGTCTGGCGCGAATCTTTGACTGTCGGAGGTGTGGACGGAACTTTGCAAAATCGGTTCAAAGGAACGGTTGCCGCCAACAACATACGCGGCAAAACCGGTACGATTGACCAAGTATCTACGCTTTCGGGTTATGTCACGACTGCGGCTGGCGAGCGGCTTGTTTTTTCGATTCTCGTCAACGGCGTCAGCAACGTGCGAACGCGGCAAGCCGCGATTGACGAGATTGTCGTCGCGCTGGCGAGTTTTAACGGAAAGCCGTAAAAGGTGAAAAAGTAAAAAGGCGAAAGAGTGAAAAAGTTAAGTTGATTTTATCTCAACCGCTTTCCACCTTTTCGCCTTTTTACTTTTTCACTTTCCAATTACCAGCGCGAATAGTTTCCGCCGCCACCGCCTCCGCCGCTGCCGCCGCGACCACCGCCGCCTCCGCCGCCATAACCGCCGCGTCCGCCACCGCCTCCGCCGCCACGTCCGCCACGTCCGCCACCGCCGCCTTCTTCACGCGGACGGGCTTCGTTGACGACCAAGTTGCGACCGTCGAGGTCTTGACCGTTGAATTGTTCAATTGCCGTTTGCGCTTCTTCGGCTGACGCCATTTCGACAAAGCCGAATCCGCGCGAGCGACCCGTGTCGCGGTCTTCGACAACTTTGGCTGATTCGACCGTTCCCGCCTGAGCAAAATGCTCGTGTAAATCATCGCTTGTCACGCCGAATGACAAATTTCCGACATATAGTTTCGTACTCATTAATTTTTCCTATTTTTAGTGAATGAAGCAAGGTAGGCTGGAACTTTTCAGGAAAGAAATTTTTTCTGGATGCTTTCTTCTCTCGACTATCCGCGACGCGCCCGACCTCTTTTGTGATACTTGTAAAAACGAATTTGCTTCAGAAATATAACCCAACTCTCCAACACCGAACCAAAGCCGTCGCTTATCTTATCTTGAACGGGTGCATCTACCAGAGATAGCTTGAGAGCAAAACTTCTCAATAGTGTGCAATTTTTTTATATTTTAGGCAAGCAAAATTTTTGATTCCGGGCGGGAAAAACCGATTATTCGTTAAGTTTCTTTGAGAACCTGCAAAATTTTATCGTGAATTCCGCCGAAACCGCCGTTTGACATAATCGCTACCACATCGCCGGTTTTTAATTCGGGCGCCAGATGCTCGACGATTGAATCGGCGTCCGGCAGGCTGAACGATGGCTTGCCCGCCAGTTCGATGTCTTTGACGAGTTCTTCCGTGTCGAGAACCTTGCCGAGTTCGCTCGCTTTTGAAGTGTTGTAAACGCCGGCGATAATAACGTAATCGGCATAAACAAAAGCCTTTTGGTATTGTTCCTGAAAAACAGCTAGGCGAGAAGACCACGAGCGCGGCTCAAAAACGGCAATCAGACGTTTGCCTTTGTATTTGGTTTTCAAGGCTTTCAAGGTTTCCTCGACGGCGGTCGGATGGTGTGCGAAATCGTCAATGACGGTTACGCCGCGCTCGACGCCGCGCACTTCGACGCGTCGCTTAACCGATTTAAACGTCTGAAAAGCCTGTTTGATTTTCTTCGCCGAAACGCCCCACGCATCCGCCGCGATAATTACCGCCAGACAATTGCGAACATTAAATTCGCCGATCAGATGCGTTTCGAATTCGCCGAAAGAATGCCCGTCTTTGAAAATCGTAAATCTCGTCGTGTCGCCCGAAAAATCAATATAACGCGCCTGCCATTTCGCGTCGTCCGACGTGCCGAAGGTTTCGATGGTCGTGTTGAGTTTGCCCTTCATTTCCTCTAAAACCTCGCGCACGACCGGCGAATCAATCCCGACAATTAATCTGCCGTTTGACGGCACGAGATTCATCAGTCTGGAGAACGCGAATTTTATCTCGCGCAAATCGTGGTAAATGTCAGCGTGGTCGAATTCGATATTCCCGACAATCGCCGTCTCCGGTAGATAATGCATAAACTTCGGCTTCTTATCAAAGTAAGCAGTGTCGTATTCGTCGCCTTCGATAACGAAATAATCGCTGTCCGCGACGCGAAACGACGCGCCGAAATTCTGCACGATTCCGCCGACCAGAAACGACGGATTCAGCCCTCCGCAATCGGCAACCCAAGTGGCGATACTCGTCGTCGTCGTCTTGCCGTGCGTTCCCGCGACGACCAGGCTGCGCCGCCCGCGAATGAATTCTTCCTTGACGATTTCCGCTTGCGACCGATAGACGAGCTTGCGGTTCAAAACTTCTTCGAGTTCCGCATTACCGCGCGAAATCGTATTCCCGACAACGGTGCAGTCGCGCGCGAGGTCGGCATTTTCCGCCTTGTAGCCGCTGATGATTTCGATGCCCAGGTTTTCAAGCTGCGTTGACATCGGCGGGTAAACGTTCTGGTCTGAGCCGGTGACTTTGTGTCCGCGCGCCTGGAGCATTCCCGCCAAGGATGCCATCGCCGTTCCGCAAATTCCGATTAAATGATAGTGCATAAATTAAAGATATGTGACTGCTGTCCTATTCAACATTATTAGTTCGTCCGAGCAATTTCAAAAGCCTGTCCGGGTAATCGGTCATTATGCCGTCCACGCCGAGTTTGATTAGGCGCTGCATTTCTGACGTTTCGTTAATCGTCCAGACGTGAACTTTCAGATTGCGGCGGTGCGCGGCTTCGACGAAATCTTTGGTGACGATTTGCAAACCGCCCAAGTTTCGCGGAACTTGCAGAGCCTGCATCGGCGCATTATATGAATCGGCGAGTCCGGTTTTCTGCAGAGCTAAAAAACGACTGACTTCCGAAGGGCTGGCTGAGGTAGCGACTTCGGGACACTGGCGGCGAAAATCGTCAATCGTCGTTTGATTGAACGAACCGACGATAGTTTTAGCCGTCATTTTTCGCTCGCGGATCAGAGCGCACAACGGCGCGATAATCGAAGGCGCGTGCTGTTTCGGCTCGATGTTGAAGGTCATCTCCGGGAGCGCGTCAAAAATTTCTGCGAGCGTCGGAACGCTTATGCCGCGCCCGCGAAACGGGAAAGTTTGTCCGCCGTCGGTCGAGAAAATATAACCCGCATCGAGTTTTTTGATTGCCTCGATCGTAAGTTCATTCACCCGTCCGCGTCCGTCGGTAGTGCGATCAACCGATTGGTCGTGATGCACGACGAGCGTTCCGTCTTTGGTTGCGTGAACGTCGAGTTCAAGCGCATCGACGCCCATCCGGGCGGAATAAACAAAGGCTTCGAGCGTGTTTTCGGGAATCAAACCGCCGCCGCCGCGATGCGCGAAGACCAAAACCGGCGAATTTTCTCGTTTGAACACTTCTCTTTCGATTGCTTTTTCGCCTGTTTGTGCAGCCAAATAAATATAAAACCCGACGGCGCTTAGAGCGGCGCAGAGCAGAAAAATGCCGAACCACTTTGCCAATCGCCGCCAAATGCTTTTTCGCTTTTCAGACATCAAAATCATTTTAACGCTGGTGGCGTCAAGGCGCGAAGGCGCAAAGAGAAATTGAGGTTTTCTATTTTTTCCCTTAAAAAACCTTCGCGTCCTTGCATCTTTGCGTTAAAATTTTCCTTTGAGAACTCTAAAAATCGTCATCGCAAAGCCGTTCTGAATTTTTCCAACGCGCCTTCCAAAATCGAATCTTCCCGCGCGATGCAGATTCGCATGTACGCATCCCAATCGTCCGAATCGGCGAACGCGCTGCCCGGCACGCCCGCCACTCTGGCTTTGCTCATTAGCATTTCATTGAAAGTCAGCGCGTCGTTGTATTCCTCCGGGATTCGCGTCCAAAGATAAAAAGCCGAGCCGGAATTGTAGATTTGAAAACCCAAATCACTCAGCGCTTCGGATGCGAACCGGCGTTTGCCGTCGAATTTATCGCGCAGCTTTTCGTAATAATCGGCGTCCGCCATCAGCACTTTTGCGAGGGCGGCTTGCAAAGGCGTTGACGGGCAAACGTAAATCACATTCGCCGCGTTGTTGATCGGCGCGACGAGTTTGCCCGCGCCGTAGCAATAGCCGAGCCGCCAGCCGGAAATGTTCCACGATTTGGAAAACGAATTGACGGTAATTGTGCGTTCCCACATATCCGGCAAGGAAGCAATTGGAATGTGAGGATTTTCGCCAGTCACGTAATGCTCGTAAACTTCGTCGGAGACGACGAGCAAATCGAGTTCACGCGCGACCGCCGCAACCGCTTCGAGTTCGCCTTCGGTCATCACTTTGCCGGACGGATTGGCGGGCGTGCAAACGATAATCGCTTTCAGCGGAAAATCCTGCCGGTCTTTTAGTTCTTTACATTTTTTTAAAAGAGCATCCTTCTCAAAAGTCAGCCGCGCGTCGAGTTCAAAAGTTTCCGTCTTCGCGCCGAACTCTTCCAGAATTCGGCGGTGATACGGGTAATAAGGCTCGAAAACAAGCGCGGATTTATCGCGCAAATAGCTTTGAACAATTCCAATCAGCGCGCCAGTGCCGCCGACGGTGATCATCAATTCAAGCGGTTGTTTGTCAACATCAATCTCGATGCCGTTATACCGTTTGATTTTCTCGGCGACGGATCGCCGCAGGTGCGCGTCGCCTTCCGAACCGCCGTAATGATTTTGGCTGGCGGCGATAATCCGATGCGCTTCTTCAGCAAGTTGCGGGTCAATCGGCAATTCAGATTGTCCTTGCACGAGATTGCCTTCGGGCGGCACGAGGCGCGTAATGTGGCGAATATCGGGCTTCGTTTTTTTGGCTGTTTGTTCTTTCATATCGCATATAAAAATAACAGGTTTTCAGCGAGATTTCTAAACGAGCAATGAGAAATTTTAACCACAGATTCACACAGATGGACACGGATAAACTTAAATAGTGTGAACAAAATTGATGATACGAAATTATTTCTTATCTGTGTTTACCTGTGTGAATCTGTGGTTTCTAAAAGTTTTTCTGTTAAAATCAACTTTATGAAAGCTGTAATGCCGTCGAATAATCTTCCGCCGTCGGTTAAGCCGAGTTTTCTCGGCGGGCATTTTCTCCAATTCCGGCGCAGTCCGATTGGATTTTTGACCGAGCTTTCAAAACTCGGCGACGTTTCATTTTTCAAAATGGGCAGTCAGCCTTCTTACCTGATTAATCACCCGGAAATGGCGCGCGATATGCTCGTCGTGGGCGCGCACAAATTTCACAAAGGACGCGCTCTGCAGCGCGCCAAAAAACTTCTCGGCGAAGGTTTGCTAACCAGCGAAGGCGAATCGCATCTGTGCCAGAGACGTATGATTCAACCGGCGTTTCACCGCGAGCGAATCAAATCTTACGCTCGCGCGATGATTGAATCCGCCGCGAAAATGGCGAGCGAATGGCGCGACGGCGAAGCGCGCGACGTTGATCAAGAGATGATGCGCCTGACGCTGAACATCGTCGGCAAAACTTTGTTCGACGCAAATGTCGAGGACGAATCGGACGAAATCGGCGGCGCGATGACGACGCTCATCGGGCTGTTCGATTATCTGCTTTTGCCGTTTTCCGAGATTTTAGAAAAGCTGCCGATTCCGCAAGCCAGGCGTTTCAACCGCGCGAAAGAAACGCTCGATGCGGTCATTTACGGTTTTATCAACGAACGCCGCGCGTCGGGGGCGGACAAAGGCGATTTGCTTTCAATGCTGCTTCACGCGCAGGACGAAGAAAGCGGCGCGAAAATGTCTGACGAACAGGTGCGCGACGAATGCCTGACCTTATTTCTTGCCGGACACGAAACGACCGCTAACGCTCTGACTTTTGCTTTTTACCTGCTGTCGCAAAACCCCGAAAAGGAAAAGAAATTTCACGCCGAACTCGACGCGCTTTTTCCGAACGACGAGCTGCCGCAACCGGAAGATTATCCGCGGCTGAAATATGCGGAAGCCGTTCTCGCCGAAACGATGCGCCTTTGTCCGCCCGCGTGGGTTCTCGGCAGATTAGCTATCGAAGAACACGAAATCGGCGGTCATGTCATTCCGAAAGGCGCGCTCGTTTTGGTTTCAATGTATATTTTGCAGCGCGACAAAAGATTCTGGGCGGACGCGGACGTTTTCCAGCCCGAACGATTTTTACGCGACAACGCGGTTAAGGAAGCCAATCAAAAATTTATTTATTTCCCGTTCGGCGCGGGCGTACGCCGCTGCGTCGGCGAACAATTCGCGTGGATGGAAGGCGTTTTATTATTGGCGACGTTAGCCAGAAAATGGAAATTGAGCTTGTTGCCCGAACAACGATTCGGGCTATCGCCGATGATGACGCTGCGCCCGAAATACGGAATGAAAATGCGAGTTGAGAAAAGATAGAAGGCGGAAAAGTGAAAAAGTTTAATTGACTTTTGCTCGACCAACTTTTCCCCTTTTCACTTTTCCACTTTTCCACTTTCCTACTTCATATACTTATCCAGAAAATCGGCGACGAGCGGATAAAGTTCGAGCCGGTTTTTCAGTTTCGAGATGCCGTGTCCTTCGTCGTCGTAAAGTTTATACTCGACAATTGCGCCTTTGTCTTTTAAGACTTTTACGATTTGCTCGGCTTCGGTGTAAGGCACGCGCGGGTCGTTTTTCCCGTGAATGACGAAGAGCGGCGTTTTAATTTTGTCCACTTTCGCAATCGGCGAGATGCGTTTCAGAAAATCGAGGTCGCGGTCGAGCCTGCCGTATTCGACTTCGCGCTGGCGGCGGCGATAGCCCGATGTGTTTTTCAAAAAAGTTTCCCAGTTAACGATGCCGACCGTGTTGACCGCCGCCGCGAAAGTTTCCGGGTAAAGCGTAATTGCCGCCATCGTCATATAACCGCCGTAGCTGCCGCCCATCACGGCGATTCGTTTCGGGTCTGCGCCGCCGGAAGTTTTCAGCCATTCGACCGAAGCCGCCAAATCCTTCACCGAATCTTCGCGTTTTTCCACGTCGTCAAGGTGTGTAAAAGTTTTGCCGTAGCCGGTCGAGCCGCGCACGTTCGTGGCGAGAACGGCGTAACCGCGCGACAGATAATACTGGTAAAGCGGATTGAATCCTGGTCGCTCCTGCCCTTCGGGTCCGCCGTGAACCGAAACAATTACAGGAAAGTTCTTATTCGGTGTGGAAATTAAGGAAGTGGTCGTGGAAGTGCTTCCTGATTGTGTTTTTGCAGTGGCATGAATCTCTACAGGTTTGTAAAACCAAGCCGGAATTTCTTTACCGTCGAAAGTTTTATATTTGATTAATTTCGGCGCGACAAAAGATTCCGGCGCGATTCCCGCGCGGTCGCTCGTTGTCACCTGCGTCAAACTTTTCGATTTCAAATCGTAAACCCAAACATCCGAATTATGTCTTGAACTGGCGAACGAAAGAGCCAGTCGGTTGCCGTCTTTGGAAAATTCCATTCCGCCGACAATGCCCTGCGCCGGAAGTTTGACAGATTCCGTTTTTTTGCCGATGTCTTTGGTGTTGACGATATATAGTTCCGAAAAACCTTCGCGGTTAATCGTGTAAGCAAACATTTTTTTATCGTCGGAAAGCGTGCCGCCGCTCGTGTCCCAATTTGCGTTCTCGAACATCTGGATGGCTTTCGTGTCGAGATTCATTCGCGCCAAGCCCATAAATTCGCGCTTGTCATTTGTGGCGAAAAGGATTTCGTTGTTCGACAGAAATGCTGCGCCGCCGAATTGCGAAGCGTCGGTGTGCGGCGTGAGCAAAGTTTCCTGTTTCGTTTTTGTGTCAATCAAATAAAGATTGTTGTCTAATCCGAGTTCGATGCCGGAGCGCGAAATGATGACTTTCGAGCCGTCTTTCGAGACCGCTTCAAAATCGTTGTTCCCATTCTGCTGAAAAACCAATTCTTCTTTGCCGCTTCCCAAATCCATCGCGTAAACGTCGAAATAATTTTTATCGCGTTTATTCGAGGCATAATAAATTCGCTTGCCGTCGTCAGACCAGCCGCCGAAGTTGTGGCGAACCGTCGGGCTGCTTGTCAATTCCTTGATGCCGCTGCCGTCGGCTTTCATCCAGAAAAACTGCGTGTTTTCATTTCCGCCGACGGCTTTGCCGAAAACCGCGCCGCTGCCGTCGGGCGACGAACTGATGAAACCGACGTTATCGTCGTAATTGGTGATTTGTTTCGGCGCGCCGCCCGCCGCGTCAGTCATCCAAATCTGCGACGTGCCGGAGACATTCGTCAAATAAAAAAGCCGCGAGTTTGAATCGCCCGCAAATGTCGGCGATGATGCCGAACGAATATTCAGATATTGCTGAATCGTGTATTTCTCCGCCGCCTGCGCGAATGTCGAAACCGCGAGCGCGAACAAAACGAAAATAAAGAAAAATCTTTTCATAATTCTCTCCTCAATAAAAAATGGATAACAAAATTTCTTTTATTATCCATCATCCGCCGCTAAACCGAAAGCGGAAAAACAAACTGCGAATCAACACGCGCATAAATTTAAAGTTCTTTTTGTGTCGCTTCGTGTTGATTCGCGGTTTGAAATTTTCCTACAAAGTAACTTTGCCGTGATCGCCGCCCCGAGCTGGCTGACCGGTGACGACTGCTTTGACGAAACCGTAAAGCTGGACGATTTTCGAGTTCGGCGAATCCCAGTATTCGGCTTCCTCGATGGAAACTCGCAGCAAGCTCAAAGTTGGGTCGTCGAGTCCTTCGGGAAACCACGCCTTGAGAATCGGATTCCACAATTCTTCGATTTTCTGCCGGTCTTTGACGAGCGACGCGCGTCCCGAAACCGAGACGTAAAGATTGTCGTCAATTTTTGAATACGCCGCATTGACGCGGCTGTCGGCTTCGATTTCATCAACCTTGTGCGTTTCGTCGCTAGTGAAAAACCACAAGTCGCCGTCATCGTCCATTTCCTGCGTGGACATCGGACGGCTGCGAAGCTGCCCGCCGTTAATCGTCGTCAGCATACAAAAGTCAATGCCTTCGGTTAAACTTTTTAATTTTTCAATAGATTCCTGTCTTGTCTCTTCCATAAATTTCTCCCTTGTCCGTTTGATTTATAGTTTTGAGTAAATTCGTCAACTCAAAACTGTAAATAATCATACAATCCGCAAACGGCAATCCCAAATCCGCATTCAAGATGTGTGGTCGTGGACGATTTTCCAGCCGTCTTTAAAGCGGCGAAAAATCAAAGTGAATTTCCCTTTCGGATTATCCGCCTCACGCGCGAGCGACCAACTGCCCAGAACCTTTGCCGCGTCTTTCGACAAAACCTCAATCTCCAAATCGGAAAACGTCAGTGTTCCCATTTTCGCCCGCGAATCATAACGCTTTTTATAGCGTTCAATCGTCGGCTGCCACCCTTTGGTCACCGTGTCGCCGGAAACGAAAACGAGTTCGGGCGAATTCCAGTAGCCGCGCATAAATGCGTCAATGTCGCCCGCGTTCCACGCCGCGACCTGCGCGTCCATCACGCGGCGAATTTCGGCGGCGATCCGTCCGTCCTTTGATTGCGCGGAAACGCTGGCGGCTAACAGTAGCAGAAACGAAAAAAGCAATAGTAAATTTTTCATAATTGGTGTAATTTATCAGAGAATTTGTCGCAGACAAACCTGACGGATTTTATAAACCAAATGAAAGAGGAAAATGAAATTCATACTCACGCGCGAGCCGCGGTTTTTCGCGCGAAAGTATCGCTGCTGCAACTGAAGCGCGGGTTTTCAAATCTTCTGGACGGGAAAATTCAGCGGTTTCCTTTTGCCGAAAATCTTTCAGACAAACCGTTCGTCGCCGAATCGAAAACGCCGCTTTGGACCGAGAGCGAGCCGGAAGAACAATTTCTGTTAGCGGGCAAGGTGCAGAATCTGCGGCTGGCAATCAAGAAACTTGACGGTTTGGAAATTCCGGCAAATGAAATTTTCAGTTTTTGGAAATGCGTCGGGCAAGCCAGCCGGTTTAAGGGTTACGTCGCCGGGCGCGAGCTGCGCGAAGGCTGTCTGATTCCGAGCGTCGGCGGCGGTTTGTGCCAACTCTCGAACGCCCTTTACGACGCGGCGCTCAAAGCGAATTTTGAAATCGTCGAACGCCACGCGCATTCGCAAATCGTCGCCGGTTCTCTGGCTGAACAAGGACGCGACGCGACGGTTTTTTGGAATTACGTTGATTTGCGTTTTCGCTCGCCGACCGCCTTTCGCATCGAAGCCCGTTTAGGCAAAGACCATCTGCACGTCGGATTTAAGAGCGGCGCGCGGAAAAACAATTTCATTCAAATCACCAAAACTGCTGCAAACGACAATTCAAAATCTCTAATTTCAAATCCGCAATCGTGCGCCACATGCGGCGCGGAAAGTTGTTTCCGCAGTTTAAAGCCGGAGGCAAATATAAATTTCGGGCGCACCGCTTTTCTGGTTGACGAATTCTCGCCCGAAGCGGACGAGTATCTGCAACGGAGGAAAACGGCGAAAGATTTTTTGTTCGTGCCGCTCGACGGTAGGCGTTTCCGCAAATCGAATTACGCCTGGACGATTTTCGGCTACGCCAAGTTGAAACAGAGTTTTCGCGTGACAGCCGAGCGTTCCTACAAATCGCGTCGGCTCGCGGCGCAAGGCGCGGCGCGCCAACTCGTTTTACTGGCGATGGATGAAAAGCTGGCGAAAAGTTATGCGAAATCTCTGAAATACGATCAGACGCATCTCGTCATTCAACAAAATCTGCTGCCGTTTCTCTGGCGGACGGGCGCCTTGGGCGGCAGAACTTTCGACGTTTTGATGACCGGTTTGCTGATGAAGATTCTGCAGGAACGATTAGATTTCGCCGCCGCGCTTCACCCGCAAAGCCGAACATTGAGCGACTTTCGCGCCGACGAGCGTTTAATCGAAGCCGAAACCGAAGCCCTGCGCAACGCTGAACGAATCATCACCACGCACACGGCAATCGCCGCGCTGTTCGGCGAACGCGCCGAACTTTTAAATTGGAGATCTCCGCCGGCAAAAGAGATTATCAAAAAACAAAGCGAAAAATTCACCGTCGTTTATCCGGCTTCAACCGTCGGGCGCAAAGGCTGCTTTGAGTTGCGCGAGGCGATAAAAGATTTGGACGTAAAGTTAATCGTTTTCGGCGCCGAACTCGAAGGCGCGGATTTTTGGCGCGGCATTGATTGGGAAAAAGGCGGCGGCGATTGGATTGAACGAGCGGATTTAGTCGTGTTGCCCGCATTCGTCGAACACAAACCGCGTCGCCTTCTGCAAGCCGTCGCCAACCGAATTCCGGTCATCGCTTCAAACGCTTGCGGATTGGAGAACATCGCGGCAGTTATGAGCATTGAAGCCGGAAATACCGAGCGATTAAAAAGCGCGGTCAAAAAAATAAAAAGCGAGATTAAAGAAAAAGGAATTTTTGAATATGCGTAAAATAATTCTCGGACTCGGCATCAGTCTCGACGGCTACATCGCCCGCAAATCGGGCGCGGTTGATTGGCTTTCGATGGATTGGGATTACGACTGGACGGCGTTTTTCAAACAGATTGACGCGGTTTTGATGGGACGCAAATCCTGGGATGTCGCTCTTGCAATGACTCCGCCGGACAAAAGAAACTCGAATCCTTACGGCGCGATGGAGACCTACGTTTTCTCAAACACTTTAGAGACGAGCGGCGTTGCAGGCGTGGAAATCGTTTCGGGCGATTTGAAAACATTCGTTGGCAAACTAAAAGCAAGAGATGGCAAAAACATCTGGCTGTCGGGCGGCGGCAGCTTGGCGAAAAGTTTTTTAGACGAAAATTTAGTTGACGAAATTCATCTCGGCATCGCGCCGCACTTGCTCGGCTCGGGTCTGCCGCTTTTTCCCGAACTCGAACGCGAAATCCCGCTTCGGTTAATTTCCTGCAAAACTTACCAACACAAAAAAGAGGAAAACGCGATGGTCGAATTATTTTACGAGGTGAAGAGATAAATTTCGACTTATGCTCAAACGATTTCAAATTCGCATTTACGACATTCTGGTCGAAACCGAAGACGGCGAACTCGTTGACCGCATCGTCGCCGTTTTTTTGATGCTGCTGATTTTGCTTAACGCGGCGGCGGTCGTCGCGGAAACGGTTGACGATTTGAATCAAAGATTCGGCAGCATCTTTGCCGCGATTGAAACGGTTTCGGTGACGATTTTCACCGTCGAATATCTTTTGCGCCTCTGGGTCGCGCCGCTCAATCCGCGTTACGCGAAACCGTTCACCGGCAGACTGCGTTACGCCGTTTCGCTAATGGCGATCATTGATTTGCTGGCGATTCTGCCCGCGCTGCTGCCGCTGATTTTCACTGTTGATTTGCGAATCATTCGTTTTCTGCGCATTTTCCGTCTGTTTCGTTTGTTCAAAATGAGCCGCTACGTCGAATCGCTGAACTCGCTCGACGACGTGGTGCGTTCGAAAAAAGAAGAGCTGCTGGTTATTCTGGTGATGATTGCGATGTTGCTTCTTTTTGCGTCGAGCCTGATGTATGTCGTCGAAACCGAAGCGCAACCGGACAAGTTTCCCGATATTCCGTCGGCAATGTGGTGGGGCGTGGCGACTTTAACCACCGTCGGCTACGGCGACGTTTACCCGATTACGGGGCTTGGAAAACTGCTCGGCGGATTCATCGCATTTCTCGGCATCGGAATGTTCGCGTTGCCGACGGGAATTTTAGCGAGCGGCTTTGCCGAGGAAATAAAAAAGAGACGCGAAAAAGAAAAAATCTGCCCGCCGTGTCCGCACTGCGGCGGCGACGTTTCTTCAATAATCAATAAAAACTAATTTCTCGGGCGGATACAACTAAAAGAAAAGTTGCCGCACCAATAAACACAGAATAAACGAAAATTTGTATTTTTTTGGAGGCTCAAATGAAACTTGCCCTCGCAGTATTTCTCTGTCTTTTTTTCGGCTTAAACGCTTTTCCTCAATCTGAAGAAACCAATAAAAATTCCGCAGTCGGCGTCGAAGAAATCGCTCTGGCGCGCGGCGACGGCAGCGGCAAAGCAGGCGAGGCGACCGATAAATTTATCACCACCGACTTTCCGATTTTCTGTTTCATCCAGCTCGATTCTGAGAAACCGGCGACGGTTAAAATGATTCTGGTCGCAGTCAAAGCAATCGGCTTAAAACCCGAATCGAAAATCGTAACAGTCAGCTATACGACCCAAGCGAATCAAAACCAAGTGAACTTCACCGCATCGCCGAACGGCGTTTGGGCGGCGGGCGATTATCGCGCCGAAATTTACATTGACGGCAAACTCGCAAAAAGCCGGGCATTTATCATCGAAAATTCACCGAAAGAAATTAAGAAACAAATCACGCCCGCGCTGAAATCTCGCGCGCCGCGCAGAATCGTTAAAAAGCCGCGAAGAAATTAACCGGCGGCGAACTGCACGATTATCAAACATCGCAAAATGATGCGTTCGCGCGTGATCGTATGACAAAAAATCATTTTCTCCAACAAAAACACCTGGCATATTGCTTGCTTTGCATTTGAAAAAACTATAAAGGAGCAAATATAAAATGGGTGATACATCGGTAATAAAAGTGATGTCGAAAAATTCGCCGACCGGCGAAATGGGACAAAAATATCTGGCTTCGGGCGTCAGCTTGGCAATGCGGTTGTGGGAGAACCAACAGCCGAATGACGATAAGGAAGAACGCGCGCGCGACTATGAAACCGTCGGCTATGTAATCAAAGGACGCGCCGAACTGCACACTGAAGGTCAGATGATTTTACTGGAAAAAGGCGATTCGTGGGTCGTCCCGAAAGGCGCGAAACATTTTTACAAAATTCTTGAAGATTTCACGGCGGTTGAAGCGACACATCCGCCGGCGCACGCGCACGGACGCGACGAAGAATAAAGTAGAAAGAAAAGGATAAGAAGGTAAGAAGCCGTTTCTGATAAACGTTCAAGTTCGTCAGAGACGGCTTTTTACTTTTCAATTTAACTATTACCAACCGCGTCTGATTTCCCAGCAATCAACGATTTGCTCGCCGTCGAGAACGTGATAATGCGAATGCTGCGCGGCGGTCAGACACGAATGATTTGCTAGAATGCGAAGGCGCGAGCCGACTTTTAATCGTTGTAAAATCGCTTCGTCGCCGACTTCGATTTCGCCGTGTTCCTGCGACAAACGGTTGACGCGCAAATTTAAATCGTTTCCCGCCAAATCAAGCACGCGCCCATAACCGCAATTTTCGTCAAGCTCAACCGCTCCGTGATCTTTCGAGAGAGCGATGGCGCCCGCGTCAACGACGATTTTCCCACGCGAAAAATCTCGGTGAATGACTGCCGTCAAAACCGTTAAAGCGCAATCGTCAAACGAACAGCTTCCCAAAGTCGCCTGAAAAGCGTCGTAAAAAATATAATTTCCGCAGCGAAATTCCGTGATGCCGTCGAGATTGTCAATTGCGCTCATCGTCGGAGTCGAGCCGATGCTGACCGTCGGCACGCCCAAACCTTTATCTTTTAATTGTTGCGCCAATGCGCTCATCGAATCGCGTTCGCTTCTAGCAATCGCCAACAATTCTTCCGGCGAACGGGCGTGATAAGAATGTCCGGCGTGCGTTAAAATTCCGGCGAAATTCAGATTGGAAGAATCGGTTATCAGGCGCGGAATCGCAATCGTTTCGGGCGCGTGCGGCTCGACTCCGCAACGATGATAACCGCAGTCAATTTTCACGAACACATCGAGGTTTATATTTTCGCCACGCGCCGCTTCGTTTAAAGATTCGGCGGTCGCCGCATCGTCGGTCAAAACGGAAAACCGCTCGCTCGCTTTCGCCAATCGAATTGCTTCAGCAAATTTTCCCGTTTCAATCGGAACGCCGTAAGTTATATCCGTAAAACCGTTTTTCAAAAAATGCTCAGCTTCGGCTAATGTCGAAACCATAATTCCGCCCGCGTTTCCCGCCATTTGTATTTTTGCAATCTCAACGCATTTATGCGTTTTAACGTGCGGGCGCAACCGGACATTTAACGATTCAGCGCGAGCCGCCATTTGTTCGGCGTTCCGCTTCATTCGATTCACATTTAAAATAAGCGACGGCGTTTTTAGATTTTCCAGCAGCATTAGAAGTTACGC
>CADCUR010000246.1 GCA_902805935.1 uncultured Pyrinomonadaceae bacterium | reverse complement strand
GAGCGAAAAATTGGGACTTTACGCGTAGAAGAAATTAGCGGAACGCGGCGTGGAAATTCGGCTGAACACGAAAGTCGCGTCGTTTGCCGACAACGAAATCGTGTTGAGCGACGGCGAGCGCATTCCGTCTTACAATTTGATTTGGACTGCCGGGAGCGCGCCGAATCCGCATCTCGAAGGCTTGCCGTGCCGCAAGGAACGCGGGCGCATTTGCGCCAACGAATTTTTGGAAATCGAAGGATTCGAGAACGTCTGGGCGGTCGGCGACTGCGCGGCGATTCCCGACCGCAAAAACGGCGGTTTTCATCCGCCGACGGCGCAGCACGCGCTTCGGCAAGGCAAAACGATTGCTCATAACATTAAAGCGGCGATTCGCGGCGGCGACAAAAAGGTGTTTGAATTTTCGACTCTAGGACAGCTCGCGGCAATCGGACGGCGAACGGGCGTCGCGCAGATTATGGGAATGAATTTTTCCGGCTTCGTCGCGTGGTTTCTGTGGCGGACGATTTATTTATTAAAACTGCCGCGCTTTGAAAAACAACTGCGCGTCGCGCTCGACTGGACGCTCGATTTGGTTTTCTCGAAAGATTTGGTGCAGTTTTTAACCTTACGCGCCGACCATTTCGATGAGCGAAGAAGAAATGTTTTCGCCCGCGCCGCGCGGTTTGCCGAACGAGCCAGCCGCAAACAACGTCATCGCGGCGGGCGAAAGAGTTTTCAGGCAAAGCAGCGCGAAATAGCGCGCATTCCAAACAACCCGGCGAAATTACATTCGATAAAAATTTATGAAAGACAATCCCGATTATCAATTCGACCAAAAGGACGCGGTAAAAATCCTCGACGACGTAAATCCGCTGCCGCGTTCGGTCGTGCGGCGCACGCCATACGCGCTGCTCGACGGCGAATGGCGGTTTGCGCTCGATTTGGAAGACAGAGGTTTAAGGGAAAACTGGCACGTCGCGCACGAATTCACCAAAACGGCGAATTTCCCCGCTTCGATAGAATCGCAAATCGAACGAGCGCGCAAAAAAATAGAATTCGATGATTCGGCGCACGAAGGATTAATCGCGTGGTATGAACGCGAATTTACGATTCCCGCCGATTGGTGCGTGTTTTCCGATTGTATGACGCAGCTCACGTTCGGCGCGTGCGGGTATGAAACGCGCGTCTGGCTGAACGGCACACAGCTTTTAACCATCGAAGGCGAAGAATCGCATCTCGGCGAATACAACTCGTTTTCGTATGAACTGCCGCCGGAGCTTCTTAAAGAAACGAATTGTTTGACGATTCGCGTTTTCGACCCGGTTGACGCCGACATTCCGCGCGGCAAACAAGCCTCGCGCGTGTATAAACAAGGCGGCATCTGGTATCAAACCGTCTCCGGCGCGGTGCGCTCGGTTTGGATTGAACCGGTCAAACGCAATCGTCTGCGCTCGCGCGTAACCGTGACGAGCAGTTTGCGAAATCGCCTCGTCGAATTCGATTTCACCACGCGCGTCCGCGACGCCGGAAACTACCGTTTGCGCCTGACCGTCACCGCGAAAGACAAGGAAAATACCGA
>CADCUR010000245.1 GCA_902805935.1 uncultured Pyrinomonadaceae bacterium | reverse complement strand
CGGTGTCTAATCGGTAAACCTTACGAAAGGAGAAATTTTTGATGAATGCGAAACCGAATATCAACGTCACGCCGCTGATTGACGTGTTGCTCGTGCTGCTGATTATTTTTATGGTCATCACGCCGACCAAGCCGACGGACTTTAAAGCAAAAATTCCGAGCGAGCCGGATGCGGCGAACCAAGCCGCCGCGCCGCCCGATACTTTAGTCGTCGCGCTCGACGCCGACTCGACGCTGCGGTTGAACAACGAGAAAAACTTGGGAACGATTCAAGAACCGGCGCGGCTTATCGAACGCCTCGCGGCGGTTTTTGCCGAACGCGCAAAAAACCGCGCGTATCGGGAAGGCGCTGAGTTCAGAACGGATTTGACCGAAGCCGAAAAGATTCAGAAAACCGTTTTTATCAAAGCGCCGCGCGCGACGCATTACGGCAACGTCGTCCGAGTTATTGACGCCGTTAAAATCGCGGGCGCAAGTCCGATTAGTTTGCAGATTGATGACCTAAACTGAGTGAAAAGTGAAAGTGAGAAATGAAAATATCTGCAAGCAATGACTTCTCGCTTCTCACCTTTTAGTCCTCACTCCTCACTTTTTAGTCTTCATCTGTTAAGAATTTCTCTTTAAAACTGAAAAAATCCTATGGTATAATTTTCCTGCGCCGAATATGGGCGAGTTTATAAGGAACTTCATCCATTCTCCCAAACTGAATTTTTGCGATGGTGAATTACTACCAACTTCTGAAAGTTTCACCGAAGGCGACGAACGCCGAGATAAAATCGGCGTATCGGCGGCTGGCGCGAAAAATTCACCCGGACGTTAATACGACCCACGCGCCGGAGAACGCTTCGGGCGAGTTTGCGAAAATCGCCAAAGCCTATGAAGTTTTGAGCAATCCTCAAACGCGCGTCGCTTACGACCGCGGGCTGCTCAACGCGCAGTATAAAAATTCTGCCAGCGGCGATTCGGTTTTCACATCGGAAAACGCGCACGCCCGTCGCTGGCGGCAGATGGCTTACGAACGCCGCTACAACGAAATCATTGACCGGATGATTGCCGACGAACGCCGCGAGACGATGGCTTTGCAGCGAGTGATTTTCCCGACCGTCGCGCTGTTTCTCTCGACTTGTTTCGTCGGGATTTTCAAGCCGATGTTCTGGACGAATTTGCAATTTGTCGGAAAAATTATTCTGCTCGCGCTGTTCGTCGTCGGCATCGTCCATCTCGTCGCGCGCCTTAGGAAAGGGTTTGAGCGATATACTTACCGCGACGAAAATCTGCACGATTCGATTCTCGAAGAATCCGCGCCCGTCACAAAGCCTTACACCAGGTTTGCCGCCGCCTGTTTTTTAATCGTCGGCATCGCGGCGAGTTTGGGCGTCGGGCTGCTGATCGGCAACGTTTTGGAAATGGCTATTTCGTCGCCGATGCCGCGTATTTTCGCCTCATCGCTCAGACCCGAATTCGTATTCTACCCGCCCATTGCCGTTCTGTTTGTAGATTTAATGCATTCGTTCGCTTCAAAGTTCGACCTCTAACTGCCGCGCTTGACAATCGTTTTTCGAGTTATTAAAATTAATAGTTTCTCGAATGAGATAAAAATTTCACTTTTACGACAAAGGAATTTAAGCAACCGAAAAAATGCCAAATCATAAATCAGCCGAAAAGCGCGTCAGACAAAACGAAAAACGCCGCGCCGTCAACCGCAGCAACCGCAGCGATTTGCGAACGCAAATCAAAAAACTCCGCACGGCTCTCGCCGCGAGCGATGCAAATCAAAGTCAGGAACTGCTGACGCCGACCGTCTCCTTAATTGATAAAGCCGTCAACAAAGGCATTTTGCATAGAAATACGGCGGCGCGTTACAAATCGCGTTTGACGACGCACGTCGGCAAATTAGCATAAAAGAATTTTCTCATCTCACAATCTTCATAGTTTTTCTCCTTTGACTGGAACG
Source organism: uncultured Pyrinomonadaceae bacterium (assembly GCA_902805935.1). Lineage (GTDB taxonomy): Bacteria > Acidobacteriota > Blastocatellia > Pyrinomonadales > Pyrinomonadaceae. The sequence continues at coordinate 23,076 of CADCUR010000245.1, read as the reverse complement.
GAAGCGAATCTTAAGCAAGTTCGCTTCCGATTTTTTTGGCTTTTTTTTGAAACCGACCGTTAAAAACTAGCGGAAACCAATCCAAATAGTTTAAAATTAGAATATACGAACCAATACACGTTTACTAAAAAACGAAATTGATTTCACATTAGAATTTTCTAAAAAATATGCAAGAGTTTACAGACCAAATGCCTTCGGATATTACGCGGTTTCCGATGGTTCCAATTCGTGATGTCGTCATTTTCCCGTTTACCAAAGTCGCCTTTAAAATCGGTCGTCCGAGTTCGGTACGCGCTTTGGAACAGGCGATGACGAGCGAGCGCAATATTTTTCTCGCCACGCAGCACGACGCGACGGTTGACGAACCAAACCCCGAACAAATTTATACGGTCGGAACTCTGGGCAGAATTCTTCAAGCGCAGAAACAGGAGAACGGACAAATTAAAGTCGTCGTCGAAGGGCGCGAGCGCGGTCAAGCCGTCAGATTTGAACAGGACGACGACGGAATGTTTTACGCGATGGTCAGACCCGTTAAATCAATTGACGAGTCCGGTTATCGCACCGACGGATTATTGCAGAAAATCCATTCGCTCGTCGAACAATTCCTGCGCGTTTCGCCCGACGCCTACACCGACGCACTGCACGCTTCCTTAAGAGGAATCTCTGCCGCGCAAATCGCCGACGCGATGAGTTCGCATCTGCGGATTGATGTCGGCGAAAAACAACAACTGCTCGAACTGTTTTCCGTGCAGGAACGCTTGCAGAAATTAGCCGAAATTCTCGAACAGGAAATCGAAAAGAAACAGCTCGACCGCACCGTTCACACGCGCACGAAAAAGCAGATGGACAAACATCAGCGCGAGTATTACCTGAACGAGCAAATTAAGGCGATTCACAAAGAACTCGGACGCAAGGATGACAAGGCGGAACTCGACGAGTTGAAGAAAAAAATAGAAGAAGCGGGAATGACCGAAGAAGCCAAAGACAAGGCTTTGCAGGAATTTGCGCGTCTCGAAGCGATGCCGCCGATGTCCGCCGAATCAACAGTTTCCCGAACATACCTCGACTGGTTAATCAACGTTCCGTGGCAAACCGCTTCAGAAGAAATCAACGATTTGACCGAAGCCGAAAGAGTTTTGAACGAAGATCATTACGGCTTGGAAAAAATCAAAGAGAGAATTTTGGAATATCTCGCCGTCCGTCAACTCGTGAAAAATCCGAAAGGCACGATTTTGTGTTTTGTCGGCGCGCCGGGCGTCGGAAAAACCAGTTTGGGCAAATCAATCGCCAACGCGACGGGCAGAAAATTCGTGCGCTTGAGTTTGGGCGGCGTTCACGACGAAGCCGAAATTCGCGGACATCGCCGCACGTATATCGGCGCGCTTCCGGGTCAAATTGTGCAGTTAATGAAACGCGCCGGAACGAACAATCCGGTGATTTTACTGGACGAAGTTGACAAACTCGGCAAGGATTTTCGCGGCGACCCGTCGGCGGCGCTTTTGGAAGTTCTCGACCCCGAACAAAACAACACTTTCCGCGACCATTACTTGGACGTTGATTACGATTTGTCGCAGGTGTTTTTCATTGCGACGGCGAATGTGCTGCACACGATTCCCGCCGCGCTGCAAGACCGTCTGGAAATCATTCCGCTCTCCGGTTACACCGAACGCGAAAAAGCGCAAATCGCCAAACGCCATTTGATTCCGAAACAAGCCGAAGGCAACGGAATGGACGCCGAGCGCGTGAAATTTACCGACGACGGCGTGCTGGAAGTTATTCGTCATTACACGCGCGAGGCGGGCGTGAGAAATCTCGAAAGGGAAATCAGTTCGTGTCTGAGAAAAGTCGCCAGAAAATTTGTCGTCTCCAAGAAAGCCGAAGATTTCAAAGAAGTGATTGACGCGGAAAAGGTGCGCGAGCTTTTGGGAACGATTCGTTTCCGCAAACAGGACATCGCCCGTAAATCGGAAATCGGACTGGTCAACGGCTTGGCGTGGACGGAAGTCGGTGGCGAAGTTTTGCAGGTCGAAGCCACGCTTGTCAAAGGTCGCGGCGCGGTTAAATTAACCGGAAAACTCGGCGAAGTGATGCAGGAATCGGCTTACGCCGCTTTGACCTGCATTCGCACACGCGCCGAAAAAATCGGTATTGATCCGAAAGATTTTCACAAAAAAGATTTGCACATACACGTTCCCGAAGGCGCGATTCCGAAAGACGGTCCGAGCGCGGGCATTACCTTGGCGACCGCAATGGTTTCGGCTCTGACCGGCAGACCGGCGCGGCACGATGCAGCGATGACCGGCGAGATAACTCTGCGCGGAAAAGTTCTGCCAATCGGCGGCGTCAAGGAAAAATTACTGGCGGCGCACCGGTTCGGTTTGAAGACGATTATTCTGTCAAAAGATAATGAAAAGGATTTAGCCGACGTGCCGGAAGAAGTGCGCGCGGACTTGACGATTCATACGGTTGATACGATTGACGAGGTTTTGCAATTCGCTTTGGAAAACATCAAACACGCCGACGTTTTGGAAACGCCGCAGATTTGGACAAGCGACGAAGTTTCCGACGGAATTTCCGCAACGATTAAATAAATCGGCGATTTACAAAGACAAACCAATTCAGGCGCAAGTTGATTGTAATTAATTTGCGCCTTTTCGTTTGTCGAAAATAAATCGGTTGGCGGATGAGGCGAAAAAAACTTCGGCGAGCGAAAAATTAGCGTTAAGGCGCAATGCCTCCGCCAGATGAAATCGCTGCAGCGCGTCTCTTAATTTGTCCGCGCCGCCGAATTGAAAATTAATTTGACTGGCGTATGCGGCGCAGGCGGCAATCTTACATTCGAGATACGGCGAAATGTCAATCGGCATTTCCGATAAATCATCAATTGGCAAATCAGTCGGCAAAGCATCCGGCTGGCGAATCGCGTATGGCGCGTCCCGATACCAGCATATTTTTTCAATCGTTAGAGAGTGACGGGCGGCGCGGACGGTTTGCCGGTGGTCAACGTGATTGCCCAAACCTTGCGGGACGAAAATTAAATCGGGTTGGCGAACGTCTTCAACCAATGCGAGATGTTCGGCGACGCGGCGCCAAATCTCGTCGCCCGTTTTTATTTCGGCGAAAAGCTCCGCCGCGCTTTCGTATCCGCGATGCGGTGCTTCCGGGAAATTCAAATGCAAAACCTCGCCCGCTTCGAGAATCTTTGCCGCCCGGCAATCTTCCGCGCGGCGCAATTTCATATAATCAACTTCCGCCGACAAACCTTTATCAAGCTGGCAGGCAAGCGCGAAACCTTGCGGGCGCGGCACGGACTTTGTAAAAACGGTACAGAGAATCGTTTGCCAATCGTCCGACGCGAGCCGCGCCAATGTTCCGCCGCAGGAAAATACGGCGTCGTCGAGATGCGGCGCGATAAAGAGCGCGGTTTTCATTTTTCTATAAAAGATGCGGCGCGCGGCGGTAACGGCAATCATCAATTTCGGTCGTGAATTGCCAATCGTTTTTTGGTTGTCGGTTTTTCACTTGCTCGTAAATGCCGATGATTTGTCGTCCGATTTTCTCCCACGAATAGACGCGGCGGCATTCTTCGAGAGCGCGGCGCGCCAACGCGCGGCGCAATTCTTGATTAACCAAAATATCTCGCAATGCGTTTTTCAATTCAATAATATTTCCCGGCGAGACGAGCAGAGCGTTTTCGCCGTGACGCAGGCAGTCAACGACGCCGACGGCTCTGGTCGAGACGATTGCCAAACCGCTTGCCATCGCTTCCAAGATCGTGTTGGAGAAACCTTCGGCGTAAGTCGGCGAAACGAAAACATCGGCGCGGCGGTAAATTTCCCGTACGTTTTCGTATTCGGCATAGCCGAGCATTTGCACACTGCGCGTTAAATTTAATTTTTCGACGCGCGTTTGCACCGCTTCGTAATCGGGACCGATGCCGGAATAAATTAACTGCGGTTTCGTTTCGATTTCTTTCAAAAGTTCGGCGAACGCCTCTATCAAATCGAGCGCGCCTTTGCGCCGGTCAACGCGCCCGTGATACAGCAAAATCGGTCGCGTTTCGTCAATAAATTCACCGGCTTTCCAACCGCGGCGCGTGGTAAACCGATTCGTGTCAACTGCGCCCGGCACAATCGTAAAACCGGACGCATCGGTTTCGTGGTTCGTTTCGACTTCCGCCGCGAACGAACCGGAGCCGATCAGAATTTCGTTCGCGTTTTCCAAAACAATTCGCATCGCGTTTCGATGAGTTTCGCAGCAGCCGACGCCGACCCAGTGTCCGTCTCCGCCCTGAATCGAAACGACGTTCGGAACGTTTATGATTTTGCTCGCCTGCAACGCGGCGAATCCGGTCGGATAACCGTATTGCGCGTGCAGAATGTCAAACGGTTTGGCGGCGTGTTCGCGTTTGACGATTTCGACGATGCGGCGAACGTCCGTTTCAAAATCGCCGCCGTTTTGTTCGCCGACGAGTTCGAGACCGATGACTTTGACGCCTGCGACAGCGGGCGGCGCGCCGCCGCCGTAAACTCTCACGCCCGTTTCGTCCGTGCGATACTGCGAAACAAGCGTCGCGTCAACATTGTTGCGGACGAGTTCGCGCAGAAGATTAGCAGCGTAAACGCTCATTCCCGAAACGGTCGGAAAAAAGCGACGCGAGATGAAACAAACGCGCAGCGGATTTGAGATTTCAGATTTGTGATCTCTAATTTCCATTGAGTTCACGCGGCGGATTCCTTAAATTGCGGGTTCAGAGCGCGTTCGGTTTTTCGCAGAAATTCGATTGCCGCCGGAATGATTCGATCAGCGCAGTGCGAATGACGCGAGAGTTCGACGCAGACGAGTTTTCCATATTTGATTTCGCGGAGAGCCGCTAAAACATTTGGTATATTCATCTCGCCTTCGCCGAAAAAAAGATGCTCGTGAACGCCGCGCCGCATATCTTCGACGGCGACCGTGCCGATGTCTTCACGCATTTGTCTGATGGCTGCCTCTGGCTCGCATTCGTCGCTCGCCAAACAATGTCCGGTGTCGAGCGCGAGCCTTAATCGGGGAAAATCTTTTTTGAGCTTCTTGAAATCGGCGACGGTTTCGATGAGCATTCCCGGTTCGGGTTCAAGGGCGAGACAGACATCTGCGCTTTCGGCGTAATCGGAAACTTGGCGCAAACCTTCGCGCAAAAATTCGTGCGCCTGTTTGACTGAAATTCCTTCACGCGGCACGCCTGCCCAAAACGAAACGGCTTCGGCGCGGGTGATTGCCGCCAAATCAATCGCTAATTTTAGAAATTCGACGCGCTTTCGTCTGCCTTCGGCAAACGGCGAGAGCAAAGTCGGGCTGTGTTTTTTGAGCGGGTCGAGCAGAAATCTCGCTCCCGTTTCGACGACAAGACCGAGATTCAATTTTTCTAAATGGTTTTTAAGTTGTTGGGCGCGTCGCGTGAAATCCGTTTCAAACGGGTCGAAATGATGATGGTCGAGCGTTAGAGCCACGCCGTCGTAACCGTTGTCGGCGATCAGCGCGAGCGCGTCGCCGAGACGGTGATTCGCCGCGCCGTTCGTATTGTAAGCGTATCGTAATTGCATATTTTCCTGCCCTTGTTCGTTTTGTTTAATCAAAAGCATCTGTGTTTTTCAAAAACCCTGATTAGCGTGACCTTTATTTGATTTTTCTCGCTCGCGCAGAATCCGCCCGACGGCGAAACTTTCCGGTTCGCGATAAAGAGCGTAAAATTCCCCGACCTGTTCGGCAATCGCCTGCGGGTCAAGCCATGCATCGGGAAATCGGTCGGCGTCCGATTCGGTTAAATGGATCGGCAGCGCGCTCGCCGGTTTTTCGTCCGCGCCGCAGCCGACGAGTTTTCCGACGCGCTCGTCGGTTTTTTGTCGCTCCAGTAATCTTTCTAAATTGCGCCGCCCGATGCGCCCGTAACTCATCGTTTCGCCTTCCATTCCGGGAACGACGGCGCGGACGACGTGAACGCCTTGAAGAGCGTTTTCCGAGATATCAGCATATAAAATTTCCGTATCGAGTTCCGCGAATTTCCTTTGCAGATGCGCAAGAACTGCGTCCCAGTCGCCGTCGGCGAACTCGACGGTCGGCAGTTCCGAGAATTTAATCGTCGAGCGCGTCTCCAAAATCGGCTTTTCGATGCGGCGGAAAATCTCTTTGTGCGTTGCCGTCGCCCACTTCAAAACAGTTTGCAGCGCGCGGCTTTCCTCCCAATCTGCATTTCCGGCAGTCATTTTTTCGACGTATGCGGCGGGCGCGACTCTGGCTAATTTGTCGAGCGTGCCGTGCATAAAATGTTTGCGCGCGCGACCTGAGACGTATTCGCGCAGGGCTTTCGCCAGGGCGACTTCGCGGTCGGGATGCGCTGCCTCGCCGCAGGCGGAAATCTGCATCGGAAATTCCGCGCGGCGCAGATCGCGGTCATAACCGACGACGTAAACAATGGGAATATCGGCGACGATGCCGGCGAGTTTTGGAATAATCTCGATACCGCTGGCGTCTAAATAAGCGAGCAGCTCGCGCGTTTCGGGTGATTTTACTTGATCGAGTTCGATGCGCTGCCCAATGTCCATCGCGCGAAAAGTGACGTTGTTGCCGTCGCGTTGCACGGTTTCGAGCGCGCCGTGAGCGACGGCTTGCGCTAAAGACGCGCCCGCGCCGAGTCCGTTGGTGATCGGGCGAAAAAGCAAATTTTCAGGCGCGATTTCCGGCGCGTGCGCCGGATGGATCGCCACCGATTCGAGCGGCACGAGCGTTTTTCCGCCGCCTTTGCCCGAAAAATTGTTCACTTCGATCCAATGCATTTGTCGGTCAGGCGAATAGTTGCATCCGGCGTCGAGACAAAGTTTCGGCGGTTCAATCGCATTGCGGTTACCTGCTTTTAATTCGTTGTAAGAGGCATTAACGCGCGGAGTTTTTTTTGCGTAAACACCCGCAAAATAATTTTCCAAAATCTCGCCCCAAGCGCCGAGTTGCGCTCTGGTCGCGCCCGCGCCGTAACCGAAGCCGTCATAATACACGCCGTCTTCCGTCCACAAAGCGACGCACCAGAGCGGAATGCCGAGGCGGTCGAGCGGCGTAATCGAAAAGTCGTAAACTTCGCGTAGCGGAACGCTTGCCCTAAATCGCTTCAGTGTTTCCAATAACTGTTTTTTGTTTTGCCGGTCGTTCATATAATCTCTTTCGTTATTCATTGTCGCCGACTTGAGCGCGAACGAGCGGCATCGGTTGGGCGGACGTGCGATGACTCGCTAATTGCTCCTCGAAAAGCCGCACGGCATCGGCGGTCGTCGCGTCTTTGCAGTGTTCAAACGGCGTGCAGGCTTGGCGAAAATTTAAATTGCCGATGACCTGCAAGTAATTTTCGATTTCTTTTTTACTCAACGGAATTTGTTTATGAAACGCCTTGTGGCAACTGACGGCAATCGTTTTGCCGTCCGCGTCTGTCTCGAATTTCAGCGCGTCGCCGCAAAATAAAATTTCGCGCGGCGCGTAATAGAGAACTGATTGACCTTCGTAGTGTCCGCCGATGTGGTAAAGCGTCGCCGCTTCGTCAATCACCAGCACGTCGTCGAAAACGAAGTTTACGCGCAATGCTTTGGTGAACTGCACGGCTTCGCGCTGAAAGGCGATGGTCGCGCCCGGAAAGTTTTCCTCCAACTGCCAAATGGCGCCGAAACCGTGCGGGTGCGAAGACGAGAAAAACCGGACGCCGCCGAGTGAGTCTATAAATTCAATCGCCGCGCGCGTCCACCAGCCGGGCGATTCAAACGCGATGTTGCCGGTTTCGCGCTCGATCAAATAACCGCTTGAACCGATGCCGAGCGGCGTTTCATTGGAAAACATCCAAATGCCGGCATCAATTTCGCGCCAGACGCATTTAACCGCGCCGCGCCGTTCGCGCTCGTTCATTTCAGCTTCAGAGACGAATTCCCAGCCCTCGTCCGGCAGCGCGTTTCGCACGTCCGAACAAACCGGACAGAGAGGCGGAGAGGCGAAATACTCCTGCCAAAAACCGCAATTAGTACACGTGTAATGTGTCAAAGGCATATTTTTATCCGAGTGAAAAAGTGAAAAAGTGAAAAAGGGTAAAAGTGAAAAAGCCGTCGTCGCTCTCGATAGAAACTTTTTCACATTTCTACTTTTTCACTTTACCGCCGCGATGATTCGCATCGTCGCCAAATCTCGTTCGGGCGAGAACGGAAACGGTCTTCTTTGCAACAGGCAATCGCTGAACGTTTCGATTTGCCGTCGAAACGGCGAAACGTCGTCTGCTTCGTCAATCAAAACTTCGTTTCGCCCGCCGGTTTTATCAATCAAAATTAAAGTGCCGCCCGCCGTCTGCCCCATCGTGTTCGCCGCCGTCGCCATCGCCTCGGTGCCGATAATTTCCAGCGTGCGGCGCGGGAATTCGTCACGGCAATTATAAGCGACATTCATCGAAAGCAGCGCGCCGCTCGCAAATTTGCCGATTGCCATCGCGCCGTCGTCCACCGCGTAATCGTGAACGCGCGTTTGCGTGTAGCAGGCGAATTCGACAATCTGCTCGCCGAGTAAAAACTGTGACAAATCAATGCCGTGCGGAGCCAAATCAATAAAAGCGCCGCCGCCCGCGCGTCGCGGGTCAATCCGCCAATTGTCGGCGCGCCAATCGGCGGGCAGCCAGCAGGCGTAATGAATTTTCACCGCCGTGATCGCGCCGAAAACACCGGCTTCGATCAACTCTTTCAATTTCAAATGTCTGGCTTGAAAACGCTGGTCGAATGCCGTCGCGTATTGAACGCCGAGCGACGCGCAAACTTCCGTCATCCGCAAAGCATCCTCAAAGCGCGTCGCCATCGGCTTTTCGCACAAAACGTGTTTTCCGGCAGCCGCGCTTTTCTCGGTCAAAAAACGATGCGAATCGTTTGGCGTGGCGATGTAAACTGCGTCGAGATTTGCCGCCGCCAAAAATTCATCGAAATCGGTCGTGCGAAAAACGCTTTCATCGTTCGGCGCAATCGCTTCGTAATTTACGCCATCCAAATCGCAGAGGGCGACGAGCCGCGCGTTCTCGCTTTCCGTAATCGCCGGGATCGCGTAATCGCGCGCCACCCAGCCGCAACCGACGACGCCGAAGCCGATTTGAGACTTTCGGTTTGAAATCGGCGATTTGTTTTCAGTTTCAAACATCAATCTTAAGTTTCAGTTACCATTTCTCCGGCAAATCAAGCAGAATGCGGCGACGGGCTAAATCAGTTAAAATTTTTTCGTTCGATAAATCATTCTCGATTCCGCGACCGATACTTTTCAAAATTTCCTGTTCAGCTTCCGACAATTTTAAGTAATCCGATAACGGCGCATACTCGCTCGCGTATCTTTTCGACGGGTAAATCGGCGACGGTTGAATTTCGCCGTTCGCATCGAGCAGCAGCGGATTTATTCGCAGCTTTTCCTGCGACATCGGCGCGAGAAAGCTCGGTCGTTGAAAAATTTCCGTCATCTGATTTTCGCCGTTCGCATTGCAAACCAAATCAATCGCCGCCGCAGTTTTTAATTCATTTACTTTGCTTGCCGCCGGCTTCCGATTTTCGACTGCCGCTCCGGTCAATTCCGCGTCGTCGTATAAAATCGGTTCGTCGAACAGCGCCGCGTATTCGCCCGCCGAAATCGCCACGCCGCTCGAAAAATTCTCGGCTTCCGCGTTGTGCGCGTGTCCGATTAAAATCGCGCCGCGCGTCGTTCTTTTTAATTCATCGGCAACGCGCTTTTTTTCGGGCAAAAAATAAAACGCGTCGTGACAAAACCACGCGTCGAAAGATTTGTCGGCGAACGGAAAATCGTAATTCGCATCGAGACAAACCAATCGCGCGTTCGGCGCGACGAATTTCCGCGCGAGCCACAATTTTGAGTAAACGACATCCGCACCGACGGCGGCGATGCCGCGCGTTTGAAATTCGCGCAAATAATGACCGATGCCGCAAGCGAGTTCGCAAATCGTTTTCGCGCTCGGCGGCAAATGGTATTCGAGCAGCGCGAGACCGCTCACGAAAGTCGGGTCAGACCAGCGGTGCGCGAAATAATCGGCGACCGCACCGTAGCGCAGACAACTCATCGCTTCGCGCAAACTTAAATTTTGATTTTCAAAGAGCGGCTGCAAATCCGTTTCGTTCGGCGGCTCGCCGCGCGCCCAATCGTCTTGATCACGGAGCAGTAAAATCAACGCCGCTTTTTCATCGCCCGCTTCCAGTCTGTTTAGAATTTTGTCGCGCAATTCATCACGATTGGCGCGTAAATAGGGAATTTCTTCGACGACGGGAAAACGATTTTCGCCGTCGGAGACGCTGTGCGGCGAGTCGCGTCGGAAACGCTTGCCCGAAAACGGATTTGTTAGTTCTTCGTCGCGCCAAATCATCAAATCAATCCAGCCGCTCGCAAAACATCATAGTGAAACTCCTGCACCGCGCCCGCGTGGACAAGCTCCATTTCTTCGAGCGCGTATTTCAAATTAAATTCGGTTGCCTCGGCGTGGTGCCGCATCTGCAATACGCGGTCAATCACGTCAGCCGCGTGGAAAGCGCGAGCCTCGTTCGAGTTCGCGTTTTCGGTTAAGACAAAAATTTCTCTAATCGGCTCGTGTAAATCAGTCGGCAGTTCGCGCAGACATCGCGCGCGCAAATTGCTGAAAATTACCGGCAGAAATTCGCCCAAAAGTTCTTCGCCCGCAAATCCGGCGTCGGGCAAATCGGCGTTGTGAAAATGATGCGCGAGCGCGGCTAAAAAAACCGTGGCGATGTCGGCGTCAAAAAACGGCGCGAGCAGAACGGCGTAAATGGCGACGGTGATTACGTGTTCGGCGTGATTTTCCGGTGCATCGAAAATTAACCGCGGCGCATTCGGTTTCGTCGCGCCCGAACGCGGTTGCCGAGCGAGTTTTTCCGCGAACGACGGCGCGCCCGATTCGCCCGCATCGAATTCCCGCATCATCAAAGCCGCGCGTAATTCTTCGCGCAAATTTTTTTCAATCGGCGCTGATGATAAATCGAAACTGCGCTTGAGAATCGTTTGGATTTCCGCCTCATTGAGTTCGGCACCGCGCAAAACAGCTTGGTTTATCGCGCCTAACTGTGCGGCGGCAACCGCGGCAGCCGCAACTTTAATCGCCACGTCGCGCACCTCTGCGCCGCCCGCGATGTTTTTCCAGGATTGCAAAAATAAATCAGCGGCGAAAGAAACGTGTAGATTTGCCGGAGAGACGCGCTTGAGATTTCCGATTTCCCAAAAGAGCGGAATAACCGAAGCGAGATTCGCCGGCGGGCGATTTTCAACCGCTGGATTAACTGCCGATGTCATATTTTATTCGCTCGCCGCTTTCGCTTTTTTTGAACGCCCCTTGCCTCGCGTCGGCTGTGCAGCATATTTAGTCAGCCAATCAACGAGCATCGCTTCCTGCGCGTGCAAAGCGTGTTCGGGTTTCTCAGCCGCTTCATTCGACAATTGCGGCAATTTAAAGAAAACCGAAAGCTGGCTCTGCACACCGCTCTCATCGCATCTTTGGGCGTATGCGAGCAGACGGGCAATTTCGATGACGAGCGGCGCGGCGAGAATCGAATCCTTACAAAGAAAATTAATTTTTAATTGCATCGGCTGTCCCAAAAAACCGACAATATCAATGTTGTCCCAGGCTTCTTTGTCGTCGCCGCGCGGACGGTAATAGCGGATGTCAACCAGATGGTCTTCGACCGTATAACCGAGAATATCGTCCAGCACCGAACCTTTGGTCATGACCTTTGATTTGAGCGAATCGGGATGACTGAGCGCCAAACCGTCGCGGTTACCGAGAATGTTGGTCGAATACCAACCGGCGACTTTCAAAGCGCGGGTTTTCAGACCAGGCGCGATGACGGTTTTAATCATCGTCTGACCGGTTTTGCCGTCTTTACCGGCGAGCGGCACGCCTCTCTGTTCGGCAAATTGGACGAGCGCCGGAATGTCCGCCGCGACCGACGGCGTGAAATTTCCGTAAGCCGCGCCTTCGCTGATGGCGGCGTAAGCGTAAATCATCGCGGGCGAAATCTCGTTTGAGTTTTCGCCGAGCGCTTTTTCAAAATCGGCGAGCGTGGCGAAAGTTTGACTGTTTTTGTCAATGTAACTTTCGGTCGAAGCGAGATTGATCATCACCACGCGCTCGCAGTCGCGTTCGATCTTGAATTGGCGAATATCGTTGCAGACGGCTTCGACGGCAGCGAAATGATTTTCGGCGACGCGGACGTTTTTCCCCTCAATATTGTGACAAAATGCTTCATTGCAAACGGCGGGAAGTGGTTTGACGGCTTCGAGTTGTTCGCTGACGGCTTGAAATTGCTGGAGGGTCAAAACGTTGTGCGTCACCGCCGCTGCCGCCAAATCTTCATCACTCATATCCCAGCCGCCGAAAACCAGATTTTCGTAAGCGGGTAAATTAGCCGTTAAATTTTCCGGCATCGCCGCGAGCGGCAAGCCTTCCGTGCCGATGGTTTTTTGTTTTAATAATTCAATGCCCGCGACGGCAGTCGAAGCGACGGCGCCGCTGACGCCGACAATCATTACTCCCAAATTCTGGTTTTTACTCATTTGTTTCCCTTGCTCGATAAAATACAAAAAATCCTTTGACAAAAATATAAGGTCGTCTTCGCCAAAGGGTCTTCCGATTTATTTAAGAACGTTACCAATAATATATTCTAATGATGACACTTTCACAAATTTGGCTTTGTATAATCCCGCACAAAGCCGTAAATTTTACGTTTCGCCAAAACGACGGGTAATGAAATTTCAAAGCGGCGTTTCGCAACTTTATCTTTAAGCGGCAGAAACTTTCGCTTGCTTTTCTTTGCCCGCTTGAATTGGTAAAATATCCGTTTCGACTTAGGGACAAAATTTTATCTATCAGATGAGCATTAAACAAATCACGGTGCGCGGGGCGCGGCAGCATAATTTGAAAAACATCTCGGTCGAGATTCCGCGCGATAAATTAACGGTTATTACGGGGTTATCGGGTTCGGGCAAATCGTCTTTGGCGTTTGATACGATTTACGCCGAAGGGCAGCGGCGTTACGTCGAATCGCTGTCGGCTTATGCGCGGCAGTTTCTCGACCAACTCGAAAAACCCGACGTTGATTCGGTCGAAGGTCTTTCGCCGGCGATTTCGATTGAGCAGAAAACCGTTTCGCGTTCGCCGCGCTCGACCGTCGGCACGGTGACGGAAATTTACGATTATCTGCGGCTGCTGTTTTCTTCAATCGGTCAGCCGCATTGTCATCAGTGCGGTTTGCCGATTACGCGCCAGTCAACCGAGCAGATTGTGGCGAACGTCACCGAACTGCCCGAAGGCGAGCGCGTGATGATTCTCGCGCCGCTCGTGCGCGGGCGAAAGGGCGAATTCAAAAAGGAACTCGAAAAACTTCACAAAGACGGATTCATTCGCGCCAGAGTTGACGGCGAGCTTCGCGCTCTAGACGAAGAAATCAAATTAGACAAGCGGAAAAACCACACGATTGAAGTCGTCGTTGATAGATTGTTGATTAAAGAAGGCGTCAAGGAGCGCCTTACCGAATCAGTGAAAACCGCGCTCAAATTAACCGGCGGCGCGGTTTTGGTGTCAATTGTGGACGGTGAGGAGAAACTTTATTCGGAAAAAATGGCGTGCGTCAATTGCGGCATCAACATCGCCACGCTTGAGCCGCGCTCGTTTTCTTTTAATTCCGCCTACGGCGCGTGCAAAAAATGTCAGGGTTTGGGAACCGTTCTGGAAATGGACGCGAATAAAATTCTGCCCGATCAGTCGCAAATCGTCGGCAAAATAAAGTTTTTGGATGACACCGATAAATCGGGCGGCAAGTTTTTGAACGCAGCTTTGACCGCGATTATCGAAAAATTTACAGGCGAAGACAAACTCGGTTCGCCCGACGAAGAAGCGAAAACCAAACGAGCGAAAAGCAAAAAACAGAGGGATGCGACAGAGGATTTGATGAAAGTCGCATTTGCCGATTTGCCGCCGGAAATCCGCGACGCATTTTTTAACGGCACGAAACGGCGGCTGACTTTTCAGCAGGGCGGCTATAGATACGAATCGGATTGGAAGGGCGCGGTTCGAGCAATGCGCGAGCGAATGGAAAATCCGCCGTCTGAGAAAGTAAAGCTGGCTCTGGAAGAATTGGTTTCGCCAGTTGATTGTCCGGCGTGCGCGGGGAAAAGATTACAGCCGGAAAGTTTGGCGGTGCGCGTCGGCGGGCTTGGCATCGCCGATTACGTCGAGTTGACGATTGACGAAGCGATTGAACGATTCGATGAAATCTTCCTGAATCAGCGCGAGGAAAAAATCGCCGGTTTGGTTTTAAAGGAAATAAAAGAGCGTCTGCGTTTTCTGCAAGCGGTCGGTTTGGGTTATTTGACGGTTGACCGCGCTTCGGGAACCTTGTCGGGCGGCGAAGGTCAGCGCATTCGTCTGGCGACGCAAATCGGCTCGCAACTGCGCGGCGTTTTGTATGTTTTGGACGAGCCTTCAATCGGCTTGCATCCGCGCGATAATCAAAAACTGCTCGACACCTTGCACGAATTAAGAGATTTGGGCAACACGGTTCTGGTCGTCGAACACGATGCGGAGACGATAGAACGCGCCGATTACGTCGTGGATTTGGGACCGCTTGCCGGAACGCACGGCGGCGAAATCGTCGCCATCGGAACGCCGCAGGAAATCGAAAAATCCGCCGAATCTTTGACGGGAAAATACCTTTCGGGCGCAATGAAAATCGAAGTGCCGGATTTGCGGCGGCTGCCGAACGGCAGCCGAATCACGGTCAAAGGCGCGCGCGCTCATAATTTGAAAAACATTGACGCGACATTTCCGCTCGGCGTATTCACGGTCGTGACGGGCGTTTCCGGTTCCGGGAAATCAACGCTCGTCGAAGACATTTTGTATCCGGCGCTTTATCGTCACGTTTATAAATCGGCAATCGAGCCGCTCGAACACGATGCGATTGTCGGGCTGGAATTGGTGGATAAAATCATCGAGATTGATCAATCGCCAATCGGCAGAACGCCGAGGTCGAATCCGGCGACTTACACCGGATTATTCACGCCGATTCGAGAGCTTTACGCGATGCTGCCCGAATCGCGCGAACGCGGTTATAAATCCGGCAGATTTTCCTTTAACGTCAAAGGCGGACGCTGCGAAGCGTGCGAAGGCGCGGGCGTGAAAACCATCGAGATGAATTTTCTGCCCGACGTTTACGTTCTCTGCGATGTCTGTCGCGGAGCGCGCTATAACCGCGAAACTCTGGCGGTCAAATACAAAGGTTTGTCAATCGCCAATCTTCTCGACACGACGATTGAAGACGCTTTGCCGATTTTGGAAAACATTCCAAACATCAAACAGAAACTGCAAACGCTGCTCGATGTCGGTTTAGGCTACATCAAAGTCGGGCAATCTTCGACGACCTTGAGCGGCGGCGAAGCGCAGCGCATCAAACTCGCCAAAGAATTATCCAAAAGAGCGACGGGAAAAACGATTTACATTTTGGACGAACCGACGACCGGCTTGCATTTCGCCGACGTTCACAAACTGCTCGACGTGCTGCAAAGATTGGTTGACACGGGCAACACGGTCATCGTCATCGAGCATAATCTGGACGTGATAAAGAGCGCCGATTACATCATTGATTTAGGTCCCGAAGGCGGCGCAAACGGCGGCAAAGTCGTCGCCCAAGGAACGCCCGAAGAAGTGGCGCGGGTGAAGAAATCTTATACGGGACAGGCTTTAAAAGCGTTGCTTTGATAATTGTAAGTCGTATAATGGGGAATTTTTTACCGGGAATTAAAATTTAACCGCTCAAACGAAGAGCGCGAGCTGCTGTTTTTCGATTTCTTTGCCTTTCTCCTCGCCAGTCTGCGCCTGCGCCAAATTAAAAGAAACGACCGCGACGAGCAAAAGCGAAAACACACGAGAGATAAAAATCATTTGAGCCTCACAAATTTTATGATTGAACAAATCTTCCTTTCGTCATTCTAAAAGAGTCCTGAAAATAAAGAAAGACTTCAACGGCAGCAGAATTTAACAACGATATTGAAATTTTCAGTTACCGAATCCGGCAGTAAAATACGGTGGAGAGAACGAGACGAACAAAAAAAATCTTGCACGAACATATTCTTTACGCGGTAAATAAATTTCAGAAGTTTATTTAACCCCAATTGCCCGGATTATTTCCTCGACAGCTTTGTAAAGACCGACGAAAACGGCGCGCGAAATGATGTTGTGTCCGATGTTGAATTCGGAGATTTCGGGAATGGCGGCGAGAGCGCGGATGTTGCGGTAGGTCAAACCGTGTCCGGCGGCGACGATTAAACCGAGCGATTCGGCGAAAGCCGCCGCGCGCTTGAGGCGTTCGATTTCCGCTTGCGCTTTTTCAAGTCCTTCGCCGTGCGCGGCGCGCGCCGATAAAGTCAGCTCGGCGTATTCGGCGGTGCAAAGCTCGATTTGCTGCGCGCCGGCGTTTTTTGCCGCCTCTATTTGTCGCATCTCCGGGTCAATAAAAATGCTTGTGAAAATTCCGACTTCGCGCAAACGATTGACTGCGGCGCGAACGCTTTCAGAGTTTTTTACGACATCCAAACCGCCTTCGGTCGTGATTTCAAACGGGTTTTCGGGAACTAGGGAAACTGCATCGGGTTTGGTTTGAACGGCGATATTTATCATCTCCTCACCAGTCGCCATCTCGACGTTTAAATACGTCGTTACGACTTCACGAAGCAGGGAAATATCGCGGTCTTGAATATGGCGGCGGTCCTGGCGAATGTGAACGGTGATGCCGTGCGCGCCGGCTTGCTCGCAAACGACGGCGGCGGTAATAATGCTCGGCTCGATAGTCTTGCGCGCTTCTCGAATCGTGGCAACGTGGTCAATGTTGACGTTTAATTTAGCTGGCATAATAAAAACTATTTCACCACAAAAACATAAGGGACTCAAAGATTAAAAGAAAAAAATAAAATATTTTGAATTATTTTTAATGTCTTAAACTTCGTGTTCCTTGTCTTTGTGCCTTTGTGGTAAATCAGATTTTATAAACACCGCGCCGGGCGTTGCGGCGGATTTGATTTAACTCGGTTAACATCCGGCGCGTGTCGCGGACGACGCTGACCTTCGAGCCTTCGACGTTGTTCCAGCGCACGGGAATTTCCTTTAACCGCAAATTGTGATACGCAGCGACAAAAAGAAATTCGACATCAAAACCGAAACGGTCAATGGTCATCTTTTCAAGCAGCGGGCGAAAATTTTTCATATTGAACGCTTTAAAGCCGCACTGCGTATCGGCGAACGGCAAGCCCGACATCGTTTTGATGATTAAGTTCATCACTTTTCCGCCTTGCTCGCGCCGCCAAGGTTGATGCTCGCCGATGAGCCGGCGGTCAAGCGCGCGCGAGCCGAAGGTTACGTCGTATTCGCCGCGCTCGATCGGCTCGATGAGTTTCGGCAGCTCCTCAATGGGCGTTGACAAATCGGCGTCCGAGAAAACGGCTAACGGCGCGCGGGCGGCGAGCAGTCCGGTTTTAACGGCGTAACCTTTGCCGCGATTCGTTTCGTAACGAATAATTTCGGTCGGCAAATCGGAATAATCGCCCGCGGCGGATTTGGCAATCGCGGCGGTATTATCCTTTGAGCCGTCGTCAACGACAATCAGTTCGGCGGAAAGTTTTTCCCGTTCGATGTAACCGAGAATTTGCTTGATTGAATCGCCGAGCCGCGCCTGTTCTTCATAAGCCGGAACGATAATGGAAATTGCAGGTATCATTTGACAAGAAAGTAATGGTAAATTCTTGGCAACAAAAAGTAAATGCGAATCGAACATATTTATAAATTTCTATTCAGACCAGTTTTTTAGCTTCAGAAATTTAGTTTCAGAAATAAAGACGCCCGACGATTATTTTTTGTGGAAACGAGCGGCTGTTTTCGGCGACAACCGGCGGCGGAGTTTTGACAACTAATTTGTGTTATAGTTTTAGAAGTTCTCGAGCCGCCGCCCGCCGTTTAGCAAGGCGGATTCAGTTGTGAAACGGCTTTTCGCCGCTGTTCGCAATCGAGGTTCGATAAAAGTTTGGAGCAGAAATATAAATGAGCAGAAAGTTTGGCATCATCGCCATCGTTTTAGTGGTTGTCGGCGCGCTCGTCGGCGGGATTTTCGGCAGGCTGCCGATGACGACATCGGCTGATAATTCGGTGACGCAGGAAAAAGTCACCGCCGATTACCGAGAAGCGCTCAGCGTGATTGACGCAAATTACGTTAGCCGGATTGACCACGAAAAAGTTTCGGAAAGCTCGATTCAGGGAATGCTTTGGTCGCTCGACCCGCACTCGTCGTTTTTCACGCGCGACGAGTTTCGCAAACTCTATGAAGACCAGGCTTCGCAATTTTACGGCATCGGCGTTTCTATCTTGCAGCACCGTGACGGCGTTTACGTGCAGTCAATCATTCCGAACACGCCCGCCGATAAAGCCGGACTGCATTACGGCGACAGATTTTTAGAAATCGAAGGCAAAGATGCCAGAAAATATACGAGCGCGGAAGTCTCGAAAAACGTGCGCGGCGAACGCGGCACCACTGTCAATATAAAAATCGAACGCGCCGGACAGGAAAAACCGCTCGAATTTAACATCGTGCGCGGCGGCGTTCCGCTGCCTTCGATTCGCAATTATTTTATGCTCAAGGACGGCGTCGGCTACGTCGGTTTCACCGGCGGTTTTCAGGAAACGTCAGCCGACGAACTCGACGAAGCGATGAGCGATTTGAAAAAGCAGGGAATGAAAAGTCTCGTGCTTGACCTTCGAGGAAATCCGGGCGGGTTGCTGCCGCAGGCAATCGAAGTCGTCAGTCGTTTCGTGCCGCGCGGTCAAACGGTCGTCTCGGTCAAAGGTCGTTCGCGCTATGCTCAATCACAAGATTTACGCGCTGTCGGCGATAGAACCGAAGATTTGCCGCTCGTCGTGATGATAAATGGCGGTTCGGCTTCGGCTTCGGAAATCGTTGCCGGCGCAATTCAGGATTATGGGCGCGGCGTCGTCGTCGGCACGGACAGTTTCGGCAAAGGGCTGGTGCAGAGAGTTTTCCCGCTGCCGTTCGGCACGGGTTTGACTTTGACGACGGCGCGCTATTACACGCCGTTCGGACGCTCTTTGCAAAAAGATTATTCGAGCGGTTCGATTTACGATTATTACACGAATCACGACGACGAAGACGAAGCCAGCAACGAGCAAAAACCGAAACCCGTCGCCAGCCCGATGAAAACCGCGGGCGGCAGAATTTTCAACAGCGGACGCGGTATCGAACCGGATTTAAAGGCGCCCGCGCTCGCCTTTACGCCATTGCGTTTTCGTCTGAACGATGCGGCGTTTTTCTTCGTTCGCCAACTCGTTGCCGGACAAATCAAAGGTTTGGAAAATTACAAAGTTGAAAAGCAAAATTATAACCAGACGGTTGCGCCGAACGATTTGCAAATCAATGACAAAATGCTCGAAGCGTTTCGCCTCTTTGTCGCCAAAGACAAGGAAAACGGTTTGTCGGTGGAAAACGTCAACAGCCAGATTGATTACGCGCGCGCGCGCATCCGGCAGGAACTTGCTACCGCCAATTATTCGGACGAAGCCGGGCGACAAGTTCTGCTCGAAAACGATCCGCAGATCTTAAAGGCGATAGACGCGGTTCCGGAAGCGAGAAAATTGTTGGGAACTTATACGGCGAACAAATAAAAAATCTTAAATTTCAAGTCGAAAGTCTCAAGTCAATCAATTTTGATTTGGGACTTTCGACTTTCATAATAAAAAGTATTTTATTTCTCTTCTTCCGACTTTGTATTTTGGACTTATTATCTCCGTAATCGCCGCGCCTAAAACGATTAACGGAAAGGGAATTTGAAAAAAGTAAATCGCCACAGATGCCAGAATCGAGATGACGATGTGCCAATAAGTTCTGATTGCTTTTTTTCGAAATTTTAACAACGGCTGCGACGACGATTGCCACGACGACCGCTTTAAAACCGTCGAGAACCGCGCCGATTGCCGGAATGTTTCCGTAAGCGAGGTAAATGTGGGAGAAAATCAACAGAAAAAATTGACGGAATGACAAAAAACGCGCTCACCGCGATTCCGCCTTTGATGTCGTGCAGCCGCCAGCCGATATAAGTCGCTAACTGCTGCGCTTCCGGTCCGGACAGCGGCATACAATAATCCAGCGAGTGCAGAAAATCATCTTGGTTAATCCATTTGCGATTTTCAACTAATTCACGCTGCATCACGGCGATTTGTCCGGCTGGACCGCCGAACGAAATAAAAGCGAGTTTCAGCCGAAAGCGAAACGCTTCGTTGAAAGAAACTGTTTTTGCGTCGGCTGTTTGCATCTTTTGGCTAATATAACTTTACTGTAAGAAAGTTTCCTACGAAAATCTAGCTTTGAGCTTTTTCGCGTTTTCTGTTTGATAGGTTAAAATATCTGCGACGGTTGAATTATGTATAAACAAATCGGTCTCATCACGGGCGGCGGCGACGCGCCGGGACTAAATGCGGTTATCAGGGCGGCAGTGCGCACGGCGGTGCGCGAATTCGGAATGAAATGCGTCGGCATCGAAGACAGTTTTGAAGGTTTGATTGGCGAGATGCAGACGATGAAGCTGACGACGAAAAGCGTCGGCGGAATTTTGCCGCGCGGCGGAACGATTCTCGGCACGCGCAACAGCGGCAGTTTTTGCTGCTTCGTTGACGGCAAGACGATTTTCCCGGAAGAGGCAATTCGGGAAGCGATTGAAAATTTGAGGAGATTGGAAATCGAAGCCCTCGTCGTGATCGGCGGCGACGGCACGCTGGCAATCGCGCAGGAATTTTCCAAACGCGGCATTCCGGTGATCGGCGTGCCGAAAACGATTGACAACGATTTGGCGGCAACCGAACTCACGTTCGGATTTATGACGGCGATTGATATCGCTACCGAAGCGCTCGATCGCCTGCACACGACCGCCGCCTCGCACGACCGCGTGATGATTCTCGAAGTGATGGGCAGACACACCGGCTGGATCGCGCTACACGCCGGGCTTGCGGGAAGCGCCGATATTATCTTGATTCCCGAAATTCCTTTTTCGTTCGAGTCAATGGTGCAAAAGATTTACTCTAGGGAAAAAAGCGGCTCGCGTTTTACAAACATCGTCGTTGCCGAAGGCGCGGCGGAAGTCGGCAAATCGGAAATCTACAAAGCGGCGGGCGATAAAAAGACCGCTCCGCGGCTGGGCGGCGTCGGCGACTACATTGGACACAAAATCGAAGAGATGACCGGCAAAGAAGCGCGCTGCGTGGTGCTTGGACATCTGCAGCGCGGCGGCAGCCCGAACGCTTTCGACCGAATGTTGGGAACGAACTTCGGCGCCTGCGCGGTTCGCGCTCTGGCAAACGGGCAAACCAACAAAATGGTCGCTTTGCAAGCCGGAACGGTCATCACCGTGCCGCTTTCGGATGCCATCGCCAATATCAAAAATGTATCCAGCGACGGTCAGCTCGTCCGCACGGCGCGCGACATCGGGATTTCGTTTGCCGCGCCGAAGGAAGCAAAATTATAGCGACGCGGGGACGCGGCGACATGGAGACGCGGAGAAAAAGAAACTTCTCAATAAACAAATCTCCGCGCTCTCAGCGTCTCCGTCTCTCCCCGCGTCAACAAAAAAATATGGAAGCAGTCAGAAAAAAAATACTGGCAGAATTGGCGGAGCTTGAAAACGAGTTGCGCTTTAAATTGCCAAAGGAAATTCAAAAGGCGCGGGAGTTCGGCGACTTAAAGGAAAACGCCGAATACAAAGCCGCTCTCGAACGTCAGAAAATGGTGATGGCGCGCGTGGTGCAGTTAAGTCAGCGACTTAGCGAGGTCGAATCAATTGATTTGTCAAAAATTCCGACCGACAGCATCGCTTACGGCTCGAAAGTCGTGTTATACGATTTGGACTCTGAGGAAGACATCACCTACCGGCTCGTCACTTCGGAAGAAAGCGACCCGGAAAACGGTTTGATTTCGACCGTCTCGCCCATCGGTCAATCTTTGATGGGCAAGGAAGAAGGCGACGAAGTAAAAGTGAAAACGCCGAAAGGCTGGCGCAATTTCGAAGTCAAACGATTGACGACGATTCACGAGCAATAGCAGTGGTTAATGGTCGCTGGTCACTAGACGGATTTTCTGTCCACTGACCAGCGACCGCTGACAAAATGTTTGAATTAAAAAGGAAAAGCCACGAGCGTCAAAACTCGCGGCTTTTCCTTTTTTCGGTAATGTTCGAGTTGCTTATTACTCGCTCGCATCGTCGCAATGGGGAAGTGAGCCGCCGCCATTGTTGAAGGCATCCAACGCATTTTTAATGGCATTTGCATTTGTCGTCGAATTGTTGCTGAGTAAATTATCAGCCGCAGCAATCGCGGCGCGGATAGGGTCAGTTGCGGCGACGCAGTTTTGGTTTCTGAGCAAATTAAGTTTCGCTGCCGCCAACTGATGCGCCAGTTGAATTAAAATGTTTCCTTTCGGAGACGTTTCAAGAATCGCGTCAATTTGCGCCGCGGTGTAAGAAGCGCTTCCTAAAATCAACTTTCCGTTTGCCGTGTAGCCCGCGACATTAGGATGTTGCTGCAATGTTTGCGCAACTGTTTCCTCGTGGTTTTTGTAATAGCCTTGACTGAAAGCGCAAGCGCCCTGACAAGCGCCGGGTCCGGGCGGCGGGCACGTAGTTCCACCTCCAAGACAGCGCACGCCGGCTTGCGAACAACCTAACCTAACCTGATCGCCGTTTGTCAGATTAGTTAGCACCAGCGCGCATCTCGTAGTTTCGGCATTAGGACCGACTGCATTAGACGTAGCCACATTGGTTTCAATTTTTATGACGCTGCCTCCGGTTCCAGTGCGGGTATATACTTGGTATCCTGAAATACTCGTGTTGTTTGTTCCGGTAGCGTACTGCAATTGACCGTTGATATGCAGATACAGAAGTGAACCGGAATTGGCGGCAGACGCAACAGTACCGGCGCAGGTAGCATTG
>CADCUR010000244.1 GCA_902805935.1 uncultured Pyrinomonadaceae bacterium | reverse complement strand
TCAAAATCCGGTCGTAAATATTCTGCGCCTGCCCGCGCTCGCGTTCATTCGGGCAGAACATCGGATTGTCGAGCTTCGGCTGGCAGTTAGGGTCGCCGCTGTCATAGGGAACGACTTTAAAGCCGATTTTAAGCGCCGTGCGAATCAGATCGCCGAACACGGGGTCGGCTGAATAAGTGCCGCTTTTCTGCAAGGGATATTTGCGGCTGTTCAATTCGGTATCCGTCTCATTTAAAGATTCAAGCGCCAAATATCGGAATCCTTTTTTGTAGAGAATCGGCAAAAGCCGCTTCGTGAAACTGCGATGAAAAGGAGTGCGGTGTTCCTCGTTAATCATTATCACCTGTTGACTGCCCGCAATCGAGGCAATCGTTTTTAACGGGCTTTCCGGCTGGTAACCGTCAATCGGAAATTGAGAGAGTTCTTTGGCAAAACTCGCCCGCAGTTTGCTCGTCGGCTCAATTGACTCGAGGAATTTCTCCTCGTATTCATACAGCGCGGCGTAATCGCCGACGTATGAACTAAGTCGAGCCATATCATCCAGATAAGTATTCTTTCTTCTTTTTGAAGCTATAGCAATTTTCAGTTGCGTGAACACGGCGAGAAAGATTAGCCTGAAAGGATGCAAGCCTATTCTTTAGATTTACGCCAGCGCGTTGTAACGGCGTATGAAAATGGAGTCGAAACCATCATCGAGGTCGCCGAACGGTTTGAGGTGAGCGACAGTTTCATCAAGAAACTGCTGCGCCGCAAACGCACTACCGGCGAGATTGCTCCGGTTGGGCATCGCGGCGGACAGCCGAAGCGATTGAATGAAAAGCACCGGAAATGGTTATTAAAGACTGTTCTGACCGCTCCCGACATCACGCTCGAAGAGTTGCGCGAAAACTTGTTGAGCGAGCATCAAGTAGCGGCATCGGTGCCGACGCTCTCACGCCAGTTGCGAGCGATGAATCTGCGGCGTAAAAAAAATCGGTGGTCGCTTGTGAACGAAACAGACGAAAGCGGGCGTGGCAAGGGCTTCGAATGAAACATCTGCGGCGCGAGGAGCGGTTGCGGTTTCTGGATGAGGCGGGAGCGACGACCATTCTGACGCGCCTTTACGCCAGAGCGGTCGGCGGCAGCCGGAGGACCGAAGCTGTGCCGCGCAATTACGGAGCTTCGACTTCGATGATCAGCACGCTCGGAGCGACGGGCGTGGAGGCGACGATGACGGTTGAAGGCAGTGTTGACACGCTCGTCTTTAATGCTTACTGCGAACACATCCTGCGTCCGAGTTTGCGACCGGGCGACGTGATCGTGTTGGATAACTTGGGATCGCATCGGGCGAGCCGCATCAAAGAAATCACTAAGCGTTGCGGCGCGCGAGTCATTTGGCTACCGCCGTATTCGCCGGACTTTTCCCCGATTGAGTTGATGTGGTCGAAGGTCAAAGCGTATTTGAGACGAGTGAAAGCCCGCACGCAGGCAGAATTGGAGGCGGCGATTAAAGCCGCTTTGGAAACCGTCACCGTCAGCGATTGCCTTAATTGGTTTCGGCACTGCGGCTATGAGGTCACATTCAACTGAAAATTGCTATAGGTGAATAACTTCTCAAGAAAAATTTATGCAAAACAAACCGCCGCTTAGTTTTTGGCAAATCTGGAATATGAGCTT
>CADCUR010000243.1 GCA_902805935.1 uncultured Pyrinomonadaceae bacterium | reverse complement strand
GTTAGCCGAAAAACACGCATTACGCGGTTACGATACCACTCAACTTGCCGTTGCTTTGGCTGTTAAAAACCGCTTGCTCAAAAGCGGAATAACTTCTTTAACTTTTATTTCCGCCGACAATGATTTAAACCAGGCTGCACAGGCAGAAGGTTTGACGGTTGATAATCCAAACCATCATCCTTGAATTTTGGGACAAAAATATTTCTATCCATATAAAGAACAAAGTTATGGACATAAGTCTAATTGGTAGAAAAGCCTTCGTCTGCGGAAGCACGCAAGGCATCGGCAAAGCCGCCGCGATTGAATTGGCGAATTTGGGAGCGTCAATCGTTTTGCTGGCGCGAAATGAAGACTCGTTGAAACAAGTCAAAGACGAATTAAATGCGGCGCAAAATCAGCGGCACGACTTTATCGTCGCCGATTTTTCCGCGCCCGACGAATTGAAAAATCGAATCGCCGAATACTTGGGGGAAAATCCGTCGCCCGTTCATATTTTAATCAACAACACGGGCGGACCTCCGGCTGGCAAAATCATTGATGCAGACGCACAAGAGTTTATCAATGCTTTTCAAAATCATCTGCTTTGCAATCAAATTCTCGTTCAGGCTTTGGTTGAAAAGATGAAGTCCGAACGATACGGGCGAATTATTAACGTCATTTCGACTTCGGTCAAACAGCCGATTCCCGGTTTGGGCGTGTCGAACACGATTCGCGGCGCGGTTGCGAGTTGGGCGAAAACGCTCGCCGGAGAACTCGGCGAATTTGGAATTACGGTTAACAACGTGCTGCCCGGGTTTACCAAAACGCAAAGGCTCGAAGCGATTATCGCAAACAAGGCGAACAAAAGCGGCGATTCGATTGAGCGAATCGCGGCGGAAATGCAAAGCGAAACTCCGGCGCGAAGATTTGCCGAAGCATCGGAAATTGCTAACGCCGTCGCTTTCCTGGCAAGTCCGGCGGCTTCGTATATCAACGGCGTAAATTTGCCGGTGGACGGCGGCAGAACCGCTTGTTTGTAGATTGGCGAATCAAGTAAATACTCGAACGAATCGCAATGATTTTTTTCGCTGAAATAAATAATCACGCTTACAAAATTGATTTGGAAAATCCGCTCGACGTTTCCATCCCGCTCGATTTCAACGGCGCGCAACCGAACGCTTACGACGCGGAGCGGGCGACGGCGACGGCGTGCGAAGCCGGCGGTTTAATCGGCGACACGAGACGCGGTGGAAGCTGTAATTTCGAGCAAGTTAAATTTATCCCGCACTGCAACGGCACGCACACCGAATGCGTCGGACACATCACCGACCAGAGAATTTCCGTTTATCAATCGCTCAGAGATTCGTTCGTTCCCGCCGCGCTCGTTTCGGTCTTGACTGAAAACGCTTCTCAAACCAAAGAAACTTATCCGGTAGAACTAAATGCGGAAGACCGGCTGATTACAAAAAAAATTTTGCAAAACCAGTTGGAAAACACTGACGCAAATTGGTTCGACGCTTTGATCGTCCGCACGCTGCCGAACGACGAAAGCAAAAAGAGTCGGGCGTATATGGAACATTCGGCGCCGTTTTTTTCGACTGAAGCGATAAACTATATTTCGGAAAAAGGCGTGAAACATCTGCTCGTGGATACGCCTTCGATCGACCGTGCATTCGACGAGGGCAAACTCTCGAACCACCGGATTTTTTGGAACGTCGCGCCCGAAAGCCGCGCGATTGGCGAAGCGAGTTTAATTCATAATACGATTACGGAAATGATTTACGTCGCGGACGAAATCGAGGACGGCGCGTATATTTTGAATTTACAAATCACCTCGTTCGCCGCTGACGCCGCTCCGAGCCGACCGCTGCTTTTCAAACTCCGCGAATAAAAATTTCGCGCCGCTAAACTGAAAATAAATGCTATGATTATTCACTGTTTATTTTTACCGAGAAAAGAAAATGAGCGACCTTTCGAGATTCGGCGTGAGCGCCGAAGAAGAGCTTCTGCAAAATTTTGACCGGCTGATTGCCGCGCAGGGCTACGCCAATCGTTCCGAAGCGTTGCGCGATTTGATGCGCGACGCGATAGTCAAATCGCGCCTTGAAGACGCGCCTGAGGCGGGCGAAGTGCTGGGCAGTCTGACGCTCGTCTATGACCATCACGCCAGCGATTTAGCGGATAAAATGAACGCGTTGCAGCACGACTATTTTAATTTTATCGTATCGGTTCTGCACGTTCATATCAGCCACGATGATTGTATGGAGGTCATCGTGCTGCGCGGCAAAATCAAACAAGTTCGCACGCTTGCCGATGCGATTTTGAGTTTAAAGGGAGTCAAACACGGCAAACTTTTCGTCACGCTTCCGGCAGGTGCAATTGTCGAACACAAACACCGGCACTCTCACAAAAATTAAAATTTCACAGTTTTTGAATCCAAATTTGCTTTAATCCGAACACTAAATTTGGGTATTCAAAACGCTGCGTTTTTTGTTTAGAATTGTTTATTAACTTGAAAGGGAGAATCAAAAGATGAGCCGTTGGGTCGGACGCTGGGAAAATTACTGAGAACTCGCTTTAACGGGCGGTCCGCCCGTGCGCGGAACGAAACTCCTCGCGTGGCGCGTGCCGCCGGTTTGGACGAGTTTGCAAACCGGCGAAGCGTCCGCGCCGGAGAACTCAAAAGTTTTACCGAATCAAAAACGATTGATAAAAGCCGCGCAAGCGACGCTCGAAGCGGTTTTCGCCGATGTGCAAACGGGATTGCGCGAAACGGTCGGCGTTGAATGTTCGCTCGCCGTCGGTGAACGCTGTTCGGTCGTTTTAGATTTGCCCGGCGATACAGACACCGAACAAATTGCGCGGGCGATTGATTTGGAAAACGTCGAAGCGTGGCGCGACGCGGACGGACGCGTTCACGCCGGTCTCAGTCCTTGGTTTTCTACCAAAGACGTTGACCAGGCGGTTCTTTCAACCGTTAAAGTCATACACGTTTTGCTCGGCATCCACGCCTCCGATTCAAACGAGCCGAAATCACTCGGACAAAAAATTTTCGGGGCGGTCGCCGAAGTAATCAACATTCAAAAGAAAATCGAAAAACGCTAAAAGTTATTTTTCGGTCGTTAAACCAAATCGCCGAACCGATGCTGCAAAACGGCGGCGATGGAAATTGCCGCTGTTTCCGCCCGCAAAATTCTGCCGCCGAAGGTGATGATTTGGAATCCGTTTTCGCGCGCCGCTTCGATTTCCGACATCTCCCAACCGCCCTCCGCGCCTACGATTGCCGTGATTTTTCCCGTCGCCTCGATTGCCGAAAAACCGTCGCCGCCGCGCTCGGCAAATAAAATCGCCGTGTCTTTTTCCGCCCCGATAAATTTTTCAAAATCAATTGGCGGCTCAATCGGCATCAGACGGGCGCGTCCCGATTGTTTGGCGGCTTCGAGCGCGATTTTCCGCCAGCGCGTCAGCCGCTTTTCCGTCTCTTTTAATCGCGCGTCGGCACGCAGAGTGTTGAGCGGGACGAGTTTCGTGACGCCTAACTCGACGGCTTTCTGCACGACCCAATCAAATTTTTCGCCTTTCAAAATGGCGACCGCCAGCGTCAGATTTAATCGTGATTCGGGTGCGGTCGGCACAATTTCTTCGAGAATCTTCAGAACGGTTTGTTTCTTTTCGATTCGTTCGATCTCACACGCGAATTCCCTGCCGCCGCCGTCGAAAACTCGCACCGGATCGTTTTCCCTGAGACGCAGAACGTCGCGCAGATGTTTTGTTTCCTCAACGCTTAAAAAGATTTTTTGTCCGTCGAAATTTTCGGCGGCGGCGTAAAAGCGGCGCATAAATTATCTTACCGCGACACGGGAAGTTTTGCCGGATTCGCCGGTTTTCCAGCTCGCTTTCTGCGTGTATTGCGCGCCGAATCTGAAACCGGATTTAACCCCTCGCCGCGTCTTTCGGCTTACGGTTTACGAAGAAATAAAAAATAAACTCCGGCGAGAAGAACGAGAGCGAAGAAAAGCATCAGAATCGAACCGCCGAGAGCGTAAATCAATTTTGAATTCGCTGCCTTTTCGCTTTTCCGAACGGCAGCGGATTGATTAATGAGAATCGGTTTCTGATTCGGCGAAGCCGCGTCATACGGATAGGGCGGAGAAAAATCGGAAAAGTTGTAATTCGGCGTAACTTTGTCGTGCCGGTCTGCGTCGTTTTGATTGTAACTCGGCGACCTTTTCGGCAAGTTATGAATACTCTCGCCTTCGGAAACGCGGAAAACCGGTGCGGGCATCGTCCATTCATCCGGTTTCTCCTGTTTCGAAACGTTGACATTCGGCGCGCTCGTTTTCGAATCGTCACTTTTCGATTTGTCGTTCTCCTCGCTCATCGCTTTTCCGTTTTGTTTCGATTATTCGGCAAAAGTTTACAACGTAAAGTCGCTGAGTCGCCGAGTCGCCAAATTTTCAGAAATAACTTTAAAGTTGGCATTGAATTTTTTATGCTGTTACTTCAAAAGTAATTCTTTCCAGGCTTTGCGCCTTCGCGTCTTCGCGTTAGAAATCTCATTGATTATTTCTGCAAATCCAGCATATCCATTCGCGTGATAATACCCGTAATGCGTTTGAAGTCTTCGATCAAAACGGCGGGCGATTTTTGGAGTTGCACCTTTATCTCGTTGAAAGTTGCGTCCATTTCGACAATCGGAAAACTTTCGTCCATTACGTCGCCGACTTTTGCTTCGAGAAGGTCGCGGTTTTCCAGAAGGCGCGTCAGCACGCGGCTTTCACGCAAAGACCCGACCGATTGGTTGTTTTCCAGAACGGGAATTTGCGTAACGCCGATTTCGCTCATTTTCTTGAGCGCGTCGCCGACAATTTCATCGGGCGCGGCGAAGACGAGCGCGTGCGGCGCGCCGGAATTTTTCGTTTCATTGATCAGTCCGGCGGTGATTTTCTGCGGTTCGAGCAGCAGTTTTTCTTTCATCCATTCGTCCGAATGAAACTTTGTCAAATAATGCTCGCCCGTGTCGCAGACGATAAAGACGACCAAACCGGTTTCGTCTAATTTCTTTGCTACGCGCAGCGCGGCGGCGAAAATCGTGCCGGTCGAGCCGCCGCAAAAAATGCCCTCGACGCGCGACAGTTGACGCGCCATCTCGAAAGATTCGCGGTCGGTGATGTTGATGATTTCGTCAATCGCCTTCATGTCGGCGTTGCCGACCGGCAGATTTTGTCCGATGCCTTCGACCAGATACGGCGTGGCTTCCGGCACGCGACCCGATTCTTTGTAAGTTTTGAAAATCGAGCCGTACGGGTCGGCGCCGATGATTTTTATATTCGGATTTTTCTCTTTCAAATATCTGCCCGTGCCGCTGATTGTGCCGCCCGTGCCGATTGAGGAGACGAAATGCGTGATTTTGCCGTCGGTGTCGTTCCAGATTTCCGGTCCGGTCGTGCGGTAATGCGCCAAAGGATTCGCCGGATGATTATATTGATCCGGGTAAAAAGAATTCGGCACCTCGGACGCGATGCGTCTGGCTGTTTCGACGTAATGGTCGGGCGTTCCCGGCTTTGCCGCCGCCGGACAAATCACGACATCCGCGCCCAAGGATTTTAAGTAGCGCGATTTTTCCGTTGAGGCTTTTTCCGTCAAAACGAAAATACATTTGTAGCCTTTGACTGCCGCCGCCAGCGCCAGACCGATGCCCGTGTTGCCGCTCGTCGCTTCGATAATCGTGCCGCCCCGTTTTAAAGTCCCGTCTTTTTCTGCCGCCTCAATCATCGAAATGCCGATGCGGTCTTTAACGGAAAAGCCTGGATTGAGGTTTTCCATTTTGGCGAACATCTGCGCACGGACGCCGTTCCGCTCGGCTAGATTGTTGATTTTAACGAGCGGCGTGTTGCCGATCAGACTTATAACGTCATTGTAAAATTTCATTTGTTCTCCGCAATAAAAATGTTTGGACAAGGTCGGATTAAAACATCTGCAATAATTTTAGCCTGTGTTTCCGTCGCCGCAAAATTGAAACCGAAAAAATAATTCGCACGCCGCAATACAAAAGCGTTTTTTGTCAGAAATCAAATTGCCCGCCGGAAAATTATTCGTGTTCAATTATCGCTTCGAAGGTAATTTCGCAGACGAAGACGCGAGGTTCGCTAAACCGAAAGTATAGAAAATACCGAAAATATTAGATTTAAAGACGAGAGAAATTTTCGTCCTTTTCGCTATAAAGTCTCTGCGACATTGCTTTATCGGCATAAATAGAGTACTCTATAAAAGTTCATTCCTTCTCTCTTTGATCAACGGTGGCGTTTTGGATAAATCGAGATTAGGTTCGTTTATAAGTAACAGAAGCCATTTGACTGCAAGACTTCCGCAAGCAACCGTTTCCGCCGAAGCACACTTTCGTCCAGCAACTTCTTTTGATGCTCCTGAAAAAAGGAGAGAGGATTTTTTCATAATGTCAACCAAACTTTACGTCGGTAATTTATCATTCAATACTTCTAACGAAGATTTACAAGAACTTTTCGGTCAAGCCGGAACGGTCGAATCGGCGAACATCGTCGAGGACCGCGACACGGGTCGCTCGCGCGGCTTCGGTTTTGTCGAAATGTCGAGCGCCGAAGAAGGCAAAACCGCTATCGAGCAGTTAAACGGCAAAGAAGTTGACGGTCGCAGTTTGACCGTCAACGAAGCCAAACCGCGCGAAGAACGCAGCGGCGGCGGTGGTAATCGCGGCGGCGGCGGTGGTCGCGGCGGCTACGGTGGCGGCGGTGGAAATCGCGGCGGCGGCGGCGGCGGTTACGGCGGCGGCTCGCGCTGGTAATTTTTCTGGCGTTTTCCGAATAAAAAGCGGCTGCGGCAATTTATTTGTTAGTTGCCGCAGCCGCTTTTTTCAATTATTTTTTACAAAGTTATTTCCTGGATAAGCCAATCTGCTAGTTGGTAATAAAAAGCAGTCGAACGCTCGTTTATTAAGATTCGATTAGGATTATTGAGGATTTTGCGCGATTTTATTCTAACCAATCTTAAAACAACTCTAACGAATCGGCGTTTGGTCTCACGATTTCAAATGCCGTCACGAAACTAGCGGCTTAGGTTACAAAAGATTTTTCGCTCCCGTTTTGCGGTCGAGCAAATCACAAAGGATTTAATGAACTTTAAACAATTAGGCTTGCAAACAGCTTTGACGCAAGTTTGCGAGTCGCTCGGTTTTACTGAACCGACACCCATTCAAATACAAACGATTCCCGCCGTTCTCGAAGGCGCGGACGTTATCGCCTGCGCCGAAACCGGCACGGGCAAAACGGCGGCGTTTTTGCTGCCGCTGATTCAGCGTTTATTGGAAAACAAAACGAAAGGGGTTGCCGTTTTAGTGCTGGCGCCGACGCGCGAGCTTGCCACGCAAATCGAAGCGGCGTGCCGCGAATTCGCCCACAAGAAATTACGCTGCGTCGCGCTGATCGGCGGCGCGGGCTATAAACGTCAGACGGAAAATCTGCGCGGCGCGAACATCGTCGTCGCTACGCCCGGACGCTTGATTGATTTTATGCAGCAGGGCGCGATTGATTTTTCGACGCTCGAAACGCTCGTGCTGGACGAAGCCGACCGAATGCTCGATATGGGCTTTCTGCCCGCCATCCGCCGCATTCTCGAATCAATTCCGAAAAAACGGCAAACGCTGTTTTTCTCGGCGACGATAACCGTCGAGGTCGGAAAAATCGCCAAGGCGATGATGAACAGCCAGCCGCAATACATCGAAGTCAGCCGCGGCGGACAGACCGCTGTAACGATTGAGCAGACCGCTTATCCCGTTTCGGCGCAATCGAAGACCGTTTTGCTGCTCGATTTATTAGAGCGCGAAAAATTCGAGCGCGTCCTGGTTTTCACCCGCACCAAGCGCAGCGCCGACCGTCTTTCGCATATTCTCGAAGCCCGCTCGCACAAAGCGACGCGCATTCACGGCGACCGTTCGCAGTCGCAGCGCGAAGCCGCTCTGCGCGGATTCAAAAACGGGCAAACGCGCGTTTTAGTGGCGACCGATGTCGCGGCGCGCGGCATTGATATTGATTCGGTTTCGCACGTCATCAACTACGACGTGCCGGAAGCGGCGGAAGATTACGTTCACCGCATCGGGCGCACCGGGCGCGCCGGACAAAAAGGTCGCGCCATCACGCTCGTCGCGCCGGGCGAAGAATTAAATATGCGTTCTATCGAACGCCTGACCGGGCAAAAGGTTGAGCGCGTTTTGCTGCCTGATTTCGGCGGCGTGCTGCCAACTTTCGAGAAACCGAAACAACCATTTCGTGCCCTCTCGAAAGGACGCAGCCGTTCTTTTCGTTCAAGATAATTCAGATAAAATAAGGAGCTTAAATTATGCCAAAGAAAAAATACGCGATTGATGAAAAAACCGAAGCGATGTGTTCGACGTGCGATACGGAGAGCGCTCACACGGTTGTAACCGTAACCAAACTCGGACAAATTACCAAGATGGTTTGCGATGTTTGCGAGAGCGTCAGCACGTTTAAGAGCGGCGTTAAAACGTCAATCGGAATGTCTTCGAAAAGCGGCAGTCCATACGACCGAACGCGCAAATACCGCAAAGGTCAGGCGATGCTTCATTCGACTTTCGGGCAGGGCGAAGTGACGGCGGTCATCGAACCGCAGAAAATCGACGTGCTGTTCGGGGATCAGACGCGGCGTTTGATTCACGCTCAAGCTTGAGT
This sequence comes from uncultured Pyrinomonadaceae bacterium, assembly GCA_902805935.1. Lineage (GTDB taxonomy): Bacteria > Acidobacteriota > Blastocatellia > Pyrinomonadales > Pyrinomonadaceae. The sequence continues at coordinate 16,498 of CADCUR010000243.1, read as the reverse complement.
TTTGAATAAAAAAGGCGGCTCGAATTTACGAGCCGCCTTTTTTATTTAGACTTTAAAAATCTTATCTTCGACCTTTGAACAGAAAACCGATTACCAAGCCTACCGCCGCCGAAATCAGCAGCGCTTGTCCGGGTTTCTGACGCGCGTATTCTTTTGCGTCGGCGACCAATTCCTTCGGGTCTTTGCCCTGTAATTCCTTGAACTTGTCGCTCGCCACCGTGAATTTTTCGTTGGCGAAATCCTTGGCTTTCATCGCCGCGCCCTGAAATTTCTGCCCGTATTCCTGAGCCTGCCCCTTAAATTCGTTCATATGATTGTTCGTCGTTTTGTCTTCGCCGTTGTACACATCGGGTTTCACCAATCCTTGTTCGTGATTTGAAATTGTTTCCGCCATTTTCTTTGATCTCCTTTTCGAATTTGAATTAACCAGCTAAACTTCAGCTTTTTGGTTTCGGCTTTGATGCCTCTGTTCGGTGAAAAGTTCATACGAAAAACTTTTACGCTAAGTTCGCGTTAAATCTTTTATCGGATTCTTGACAAACATTTGCCGATTTGAGAAAGTAAGTAAGCACTTACTTATTTGATTGGAGTATTTTATTGATCAAAGAATTAGACGTAATTGAAACGGTTACGAGCCGTATGACGGGCGACGAGCGGCGTTTGCAGATTCTGCAAGTCGCTATTGATCTGTTTTCGCAACGCGGTTTCAGCGGCACGACGACCAAAGAAATCGCGCGGGCGGCGGGCGTTTCCGAAGCGATTATTTTTCGTCATTTTGCCAACAAAGACGAGCTTTATTCGGCGATTCTCGACTATAAAGCGTGCAGTCGCACGTTTCAAGGTCATTTTGAAGAAGTCATCGAAAAGGTAAAAGCGAAAGACGATTACGGAGTTTTTTACACGATGGCGTTAAACGCCCTCGACCATCATTCGGAAGATTACGGTTTTCTACGTTTGATGCTTCATTCCGCTTTAGAAGACCACGATTTGGCGCGGATGTTTTTTGAAAGTTTCATTACGGATGTTTACAAATTCTTAGGCGATTATATACGCCAGCGACAGACGGACGGCGCGTTTCGGCAGATCGAGCCGAACATGGTCGTGCGGGCGTTCGTCGGTATGTTCGTTCACCACTCGCTGAATAATCTTTTGTGGGATAAGGAACAAAGGTTGTTGAAAATCTCAAATGAAGAAGCGGCAAAGAATTTCACCGAAATTCTGCTGCGCGGCATTACGACCGAATAAATTTTAAGTTTTTATAAGATAAATGACACAGCCATCAATTTATAAATCAATACTTTTCAGCAGCTTGCTCGGCGTCTGCGTTTTATTCGCCGCCGCGTGCGGCAGCTCGCGCGCGGAGAAAGGCACCAATGCCAATGTGAACGCGGCGCCGACGTTCGTCGAGACAACGACGGCGCAGGCGATTGTGCGTAATCTGCCGACGTATTTTGAAGCGACCGGAACGCTGGCGAGCGACGCGCAGACGGATGTTGCGCCGACGGTCGGCGGAAAAATCACGGCGGTAAATTTCGACATCGGCAGCTACGTCCAAAAAGGTTCGGTGCTGGTTCAATTGGATGACCGCGACGCGCGAATCAGATTAGAGCAGGCGCAAGCGCAAGTCCAGCAAGCCGAGTCGAATGTCCAGCAGGCGCAGGCACAGGTCGAAGCGGCGCGCGCGAACGTGCGCCAAACGCAAGCCCGCTTGGGTTTGACCGAAGGTTCAACGTTCGACATCGAAACTTTTTCGCAGGTTCGCGCGAACAAAGCGCAACTCGATTTGGCGGAGAGAGAATTGGGACGCGCCGAACGATTACTCGAAACCGGCGACATCGCTCGCACGATTTACGACCAGCGCCGAGCGCAGCGCGACCAGTTGCGGGCGCAATTAGACGAAGCGCGCTCGACGGCGGCGGTTGCCGTCGCCGCGATTCGCACGGCGCAGTCGCAAGTCGGCAACGCGCTCGCGGCAGTCACCACGGCGCGTTCGGCGGCGGACGCAGCCAGAACGCAAGTCGCTTCGGCGCAAAAAGCCATTTCCGACGCGACCGTTTACGCGCCGATTAGCGGTTACATTTCCGAAAGAACGGCTGACTTGGGCGAATTCGCTTCAACGACGAACAAAGTGGCGACGATTGTTCGCACATCAATTTTGCGTCTGCGGATTGACGTCCCCGAACAATCTGTCGGACTCGTGAAAAACGGGCAAGGAATTTCCCTGCAGACAAGCGCGTTTCCCGATAGAAGTTTTAATGGCGTCGTCACGCGCATCGCGCCGAATCTGAACGCGACATCGCGCAGTTTAACAGTCGAAGCCGAAGTCGAAAACACGGAAGGTTTATTAAAACCGGGACAATTTGCGACGGTCAGAATCGCGCAGTCCGCGCCGAAACCGTCGGTAATGGTTCCCGCCGCCGCCATTAAAGTTGACGGCGAAACGAACAAAGTTTTCATCATTAAAGACGGACGCGCCGAAGAGCGCATCGTCAAAACCGGCGTGCTGGAAAACGATTTAATCGAAATTCAGCAAGGCGTTCAAGAAAATGAGCCGGTCGCCGTCAGCAACATCGGGCAGCTTTACGACGGCGTTTCGGTAAGGCAATAGCTTTTCTTTCTTTGTCATTCGTCGTTTGTTTTTTCCGAAGAAAATCGAATCTTCATTAAACGAACTAAGGACGAATGACAAAGAACTAAGGACTAAAAGATTTATGCAATGGTTAGCAGAAGTTTGTGTTAAGCGTCCGGTTTTTGCGACGATGTTGATTTTGTCGTTGGTCACGGTCGGCGCGTTTTCGTTTTTCTCGCTCGGTCTGGATTTGTTTCCGAAGATTGATTTCCCGACGATTACGATTACGGTCGTTAATCCGGGCGCGTCGCCGCAGGAGATCGAAACGGAAGTGACCGAGAAAATCGAGGAAGCGGTCAATACGATTAGCGGCATTGACGAATTGCGTTCGACTTCGGTCGAAGGCGCGGCGCAGGTTTTCGTCCAATTCGTGTTGGAAAAAGATGTTAACGTCGCCGCCCAGGAAGTCGAAAACCGCGTGCAGACGGTGATTCCCGATTTGCCGGAAACCGCCGAGCAGCCGACCGTCCAAAAGTTGGATACGGACGCCGCGCCGGTTTTGAGAATCGTCGTCTCGGCGCCGACTTCCCTGCGCGATGTGACCGAGTTCGCCAAAAATCGAGTCAAAGAGCGTATCGAATCAATCAACGGCGTCGGTCAGGTGACGATTATCGGTGGGCGCGAACGGCAGATCAACGTTTGGGTTGACCCGGACAAAATGCGCTCTTACAGCATCACGCCGGCGGAGGTTTCCAATGCTCTGCGCATTCAAAACATCGAATTTCCCAGCGGCAGATTGGATGCCGGCGCGACCGAATCGAGCGTCAGAACGCTTGGGAAAATTCAAAAACCCGAACAATTTGCCGATGTCGTTGTCGCTACGCGCGGCACGTATCAGGTTCGAGTCAAAGACATCGGCTACGTTGAAGACGGTGCCGAAGAACTTCGCACCGAAGCCAGACACAACGGTCAGCCCGCCGTATCCTTGGTTGTTTCTAAACAGTCGGGACAAAACACGGTCGCCGTCGCTCAGGAATTAAAAGAAAGATTAAAGGAAATCGAAACGACATTGCCACCGAATTATCGAATGCAGGTCATCGGCGATAACTCGATTTTTATTGAAAATTCCCTCAACGCGATTGAAGAACATTTAATCGTCGGCGGCATTCTGGCGGCGGTCGTCGTGTTTCTTTTCCTTTGGAGTTTCCGCTCGACGATTATTGCGGCTTTAGCAATTCCGACTTCGATTATCTCGACGTTCGCGCTAATGTATGCGATGGGCTACACGCTCAATTCCATCACGATGCTCAGCTTGACATTAATGGTCGGCATCGTGATTGACGACGCGATTGTCGTGCTTGAAAATATCTATCGTTTCGTCGAAGAAAAAGGAATGCACCCGTTTCAAGCGGCGATTGAAGGCACGCGCGAAATCGGCTTGGCGGTTTTGGCGACGACGCTTTCACTGATGGCGGTTTTCGTTCCCATCGGATTTATGCAGGGCATCGTCGGCAGATTTATGTCGTCGTTCGGTCTGACGGCTTCGTTTGCAATTCTTATCTCGCTGATTGTTTCGTTTACTTTAACGCCGATGCTCGCGGCGCGGCTTATTAAGCCGATTAAGAAAGAAGAGGAGAGTTCCGATTCCGAGTTCAATTTTGAAACGGAAAAACAACCGCTTGAAATTCACGGCGACGGAATGATTGAAAATCGGGAAGCTAAAACCGAAAGTCATTCTTCGGGCGCCAAGAATGGACGTTTTTACAAATACATTGACTCGACTTATACGTGGCTTTTGAAATTCTCGATGGCGCACCGCTGGTTGATTGTGCTGCTCTGCGTTCTGGTTTTCATCAGCATTGTGCCGCTATTTATGTTCGTCGGCAAAAACTTTCTGCCGGTTGACGACCAATCGCAGTTTGAAATCTCGATTCGCGCGCCGGAAGGTTACTCGTTGTCGGCGACTTCGCAATTGTTCGAACGCATCGCGGCGGACGTTCGCAAAATTCCCGGCGTGACCGACACCTTAACGACTATCGGCGGCGGACAGCAGGGCATCGTCAACAACGGCACGATTTACGTTCGCTTGAGCGACATTGGCGAGCGCGAAAAATCGCAGGAAGAATTGATGGTTGACGCGCGCGAATTACTGAAAAATTATCCGCCCGAACTCAGAACCGGCGTGCAGCAGGTGCAGGCTTTCTCCGGCGGCGGTTTTCGCAACGCCAACGTGCAATTTTTGATTTCGGGACCGGATTTAAAGGTTCTGGAAGATTATTCAGCCAAACTTTTGGAGAAAATGAAAACGATTCCCGACGCGGTTGACGTTGACTCGACTCTGATCAGCGGCAAACCCGAAGTTCAGCTCGAAGTGAATCGCGACGAAGCCGCCGATTTGGGCGTTCGCATCGGCGATATTTCGCAGGCGTTAAATACTTTGGTTGCCGGAACCGAAGCGACGACTTTTAACGAAGGCACCGACCAATACGAAGTCCGCGTCCGCGCGATAAACAACTTCCGCACCGATGTCGAAGGCTTAAAGCGCCTTATCGTTCCGTCGAGCAAACCGGGCATCGGATTCGTGTCGCTCGACCGTCTCGTCACTGTCAAAGAAGGAACGGGACCGAGTTCGGTTGACCGGCTGAATCGTCAGCGGCAAGTAACGCTTCTCGCTAATACGAAACCCGGCGGTTCAGCGACGAGCATCACGTCTGAGATTGACGCTTTCGTCAAGGAATTGAGTTTGCCGAGCGGTTATCAAACCGGTTACGTCGGGCAGTCGAAGGAACTCGGCAAATCGCTGTTTTATTTCGCGCTCGCTATTGCGCTGTCGTTTATTTTTATGTATATCGTGCTGGCGGCGCAGTTCGAATCGTTTATTCATCCGGTTACGATTCTTTTAACTTTGCCGCTTTCGATTCCGTTCGGCATCGTCAGCCTTTTGATTGCCGGGCAAACAGTGAACATTTTTTCGGGTTTGGGATTGCTGCTTTTATTCGGCGTGGTCAAGAAAAACGCGATTTTGCAAATTGACCATACGAACCGTCTGCGCGAACAAGGAATGAGCCGTTACGACGCGATTATACAGGGAAACCGCGACCGTCTGCGACCGATTTTGATGACGACGATTGCTTTGGTCGCCGGAATGATTCCGCTCGTCGTCTCGACGGGCGCAGGGGCAGGAACGAACCGTTCAATCGGCGTGCTGGTCGTCGGCGGACAAAGTTTGTGTCTGCTTTTAACCTTGCTCGCCGTTCCGGTTTTTTACTCGTTGTTCGACGACGTAACGCAATGGGGAGTTTTCAGCCGCCTCGGTAATTTGTCGTCGAGAATGTTCGGCGGGGCGAAACGGAGATTTGCAGCGGCGACGAGTTCGACTTTCAGCAAGCAATGATTTTGACAAATGCGTTTCGGGCGGAAACCGGCGCGCTTATGATACTCTGACAAAAAACCGTTTATGGGCGTTGTTCAGAGAAAATTATCAAAATCCTTTAAAGAGTTTTTCGATTCGGAAAAAGCGAGCGGCATTGTGCTTATCGTCTGCACCGCCGTTTCGCTCGCGTTCGCCAATTCGATTTTGGGCGCGAACTATTTGAGCATTTGGCAGATGTATGTCGGCGGCTTGAGCGTCGAACATTGGGTTAACGACGGGCTGATGGCAGTTTTCTTTTTGCTTATCGGTCTCGAACTTGAACGCGAACTCTACAACGGCGAACTCTCGAATTTCAAAACCGCGCTGCTGCCGATTTTCGCCGCCGCCGGCGGAATCGCCTTTCCCGCGCTGATACATTTTTCTTTAAACGCCGGAACCGAAACGCAAGCCGGAATCGGAATTCCGATGGCGACCGACATCGCTTTCGCCCTCGGCGTTCTCGGTCTTTTGGGAAACAAAGTTCCCGCTTCGTTGAAAATTTTTTTGACCGCGCTCGCCGTGATGGACGATTTAGGCGCGATTATCGTCATCGCCGTTTTCTACACAGCGCAGCTTTCGATCCTTTATTTAATCGGCGCGATTGCGGTTTTCGGTTTGCTCCTCGCGCTGAATCGCCTTTTGCGTGTAATGTCGCTCGCGCCGTATTTAATCGGCGGCGCGCTGATGTGGTTTTTAATGTTAAAGTCGGGCGTTCACGCCACAATCGCCGGAGTTCTGCTGGCGTTCACAATTCCGTTTTCCGCCCAAGAAGACGACGCGAATTCGCTTTCGCACCGGCTCGAACATCTCCTGCACAAACCCGTCGCCTTCATAATTTTGCCGATTTTCGCGCTCTGCAACACCGGCGTCGTCATCGGCGCGGACTGGGCGCAGACTTTGACGACGGCAAACAGCGCGGGCATCATCGGCGGCTTGGTTTTGGGCAAACCTTTGGGAATTACGCTTCTGAGTTTCGTCGCGGTCACAATCGGGATTTGTCGCCTGCCGCTCGATTTGAATTGGCGACACATTTTCGGCGCCGGCTTGCTCGGCGGAATCGGTTTTACGATGTCAATTTTTATTACGAATCTCGCTTTCGTCGGCAACGCGGGCGCGGTAAACGCCTCGAAAATGGCAATTCTGCTCGCATCACTGACGGCGGGAACAATCGGTTTCCTGTGGTTGAAATTGCTCGGCAAACCCACCGACGCAGACGAAGATATGGACACGATGGATTTCGACGCAACCGAAGCGTAAGCGATAAGAACGTATAATTTATAATTCCATCGTTGCCGAAACAAATCGGAAACCCTGACGAAAAATTTGCCTTGTTGAGCAAATTAGCTTGACAAGGTTTCGCGTTTTGCAGTAACTTAACGGTGTTAATTTTTATATGGGCGTTAAAGAGCGAAAAGAAAGGCAAAAGGAAAATCTGCGGCAGGAAATCTTGGACGCGGCGAGCGAGATGTTCGCCGTTGAAGGTTACGCCAATGTTTCGATGCGGAAAATCGCCGAGCGAATCGAATACAGCCCGACGACGATCTATCTTTATTTCAAAGACAAAAACGATTTGCTGATGCAGATTTGCGAAGAAACTTTCGCAATGTTATACGCCAAAATGCAGCGCATTGAAAAGCAGAGCGGAAGCGCGCTCGACTGTCTCGAAAAAGGCATCCGCGCTTATATCGAATTCGGTTTGCAGCATCCGAATCATTACGAAGTCACATTCATCGCGCCGCTCTGGAACGACATGAAAACCGACGAATACAAATACGAAGGCTCGATGGGCGAGCGCACGTTCGGTTATCTGCGCTCGGTGGTAGCGGCGGCGATTACCGAAGGAAGTCTGAAAAAAGGCGACCTGGAAGCGATGAGCCAGACGCTCTGGGCGGGAATGCACGGCGTCACGTCGCTGCTGATCGGACACACCGATTTCCCGTTCGTCAGCAAGGACAAATTAATTCGGTGTTTGACCGAAACGATGATCCAAGGAATGAAAGCGTAAAATTTTTTGCGTTACATCTTAACGCTGTTAAGAATTTGTTTCACGTAATGTTTTATTAAACTGTTATGTTGAAGTTAAGCCGAAATTTAAAAATCTAAAATCTGTAATCAAATTATGGCTTCGCTCGCGTTAAAAAATTTGTTTCACGAAAAAGTGCGGTTCGCCGTCACCTTAACCGGAATCGTTTTTTCGGTGATTCTGACCGCCGTCCAACTCGGCATTTTTCAAGGGTTCATCGCCGCCTCGACCGACATCATCGCGAACTCGAACGCCGATTTATGGGTCGTCTCGAAAAACGTGACGCACGTCGAGCAGGGCGTGGCTTTCAGCGAAAGCAAGCTGTATCAAGTTTTGGAAATCGAAGGCGTCAAACGCGCCGAAAAGCAAATCGTAACGCTCGGCGCGCAATCGAAAAAGCCGGACGGTTCGGACGAAGGCGTGACGCTCGTCGGTTTCGACTTGAACGGCGGAATGGGCGGCGCGTGGAACGTCGTCGAAGGCGACGCGCGCGATTTGGCGAAACCCGACGCGGTGCTGATTGACCGGCTTTACGCCGCCGACAAACTCGGCGTAACCCAAATCGGACAAGTTATCGAAATCAACTCGCGCCGCGCCCGCGTCGTCGGTTTCACGAAAGGCATCCGCATTTTCACTTCGCAGCCCGCCGTTTTTACCAGTTTCAAAACCGCGCAAAGTTTCCTTAATCTCCCGGAAGACCAAACGCTTTACCTCGTTATCAAAGCTGCAGAAAACGTCAATTTAACCGAACTAAAAGAACGAATCGCCGCCGAATTAACGGACGTGGAAGTGCTAACACGCGGCGAACTCGTTTACCGGCAGGCGATTTACTGGGTCATCGGCACAGGCGCGGGCATTACGGTTTTGGTGGCGGCGGCGCTCGCCATTATTGTCGGCATCGTGATCGTCGCGCAGACGATTTACAGCGCGACGGTTGACCATCTGAAAGAATACGGCACGCTGAAAGCGATGGGCGCGACGAATCTTTATCTTTACCGAATTATCATCACGCAAGCCGTGACGAGCGGTCTGATTGCCTACGTCATCGGCATCGTCGCTTCAATAATTATTTCGCGCATCAGTTTGGAAGGCACTTTGGCGATTATCGTCAACTGGCAGCTTGTTACGGCGCTGTTCGTTTTGACGATTCTGATGTGCTGCGCTTCGAGCGTTGTGGCGATTCGCAAAGCCACCTCGATTGATCCGGCGATGGTCTTTAAAGGTTAGAAGGTTAAAAGAAATTGAATTTATGAAGGCAATCGAAGTCAGAAATCTGGTCAAAACTTACGGCGCGGGCGAGACAGCGGTTCACGCGCTCAAACAAATTGATTTGGACGTGAACGAAGGCGAGTTGCTTTTGCTTTTGGGCGCGAGCGGTTCGGGCAAGACGACTTTGATTTCGATTGTCGGGTGCATTTTGTCGGCGACTTCGGGCAGTTGCAAAATTCGCGGAACCGAAACCGTCGGGCTGCCGCAAAACAAATTGCCGCGAGTGCGGCTCGAAAACATCGGTTTTATCTTTCAAGGCTTTAATCTTTTCCCTGCTTTGACGGCACAGGAAAACGTCGAAATCGCGCTTGATTTGAAGAATGTGCGCGGCGCATCGGCGAAACGGCGGGCGGCGGAACTACTCGAAAGAGTCGGGCTTGCCGACAAACTAAAAAGTCGTCCGGCTGATCTTTCGGGCGGGCAAAAACAGCGCGTGGCGATTGCCCGCGCGCTCGCCGGAGAGCCGCACATTATTTTGGCGGACGAGCCGACCGCCGCGCTCGATTCCGTGAGCGGCAAATTGATTATGGATTTATTGCAGGAGCTCGCGCACGAACAAAAACGCGCCGTCGTCGTGGTGACGCACGACAATCGAATTTTCGATTACGCCGATCGAATCGTTCATATCGAGGACGGAGAAATTCGAGACGATTCGGAAATGCAAACGGAAGCCGCAAGTTCGGCTTTCTCATTCAATGATAAACAAGCCGCCGAAGCCGCGGCGTAAGGAGAACGAAATGTATCAGACAAACCGTTTGGAAAACTATCAAACAAATCGTTTAGAAATGCCCGCTCAAAAAATCAGCGGTGAAACAAAAGCCGAAAACAAACTGCGCCGAACGGCGGTTTGTCGCGCGAACGCGAAAATCGGTTTTTCCGTTCATCTTGCCGCCTACGTATTTGCGATTGCGGCGCAGGCGCTAATCAATCTGGCTTTTACGCCGCAGTTTTTGTGGTTTTTATTTCCGGCTGCGGCTTGGGGAATCGGCGTGGCGACGCACGGCGCGATTGTTTTCGCCTGGCTCAATTCGGATTTGAAAAGGCGTTTGGTTGAAACGGAAATGCGCCGCTTGCGCGATGTGTCCGCCGACGCGCCGCTAGACGCGCCGAACCGCGATTACGTTCCGATGGCTTGGAAAGACGCATAAAAAATTTAACGAGGTGAAGAAATGAAACGAACTTTGATTTTCTCGATAATCGCATTATTGCTGACGGCTGTTTCGCTCGTTTACTTTTTGCGGAACGGTTCGAGCAAAGCCGAGCAAAACCTGAAAACTCCGAAAATCGAATCGGCGAAAACAAATTTAATCGTCGCGCCGGGCATTGTTGAAGCCGTCTCCGAAGAAATCGAAGTCGGGGCGGAAATCGCCGGGAAGTTGCGAAGCGTCATGGTTGAAGAAGGCAATGAAGTTGTAAAAGGTCAGACGATTGCCGTTCTCGAAAACTCCGATTACGAAGCGCAGATTCGCACGGCGCGGGCGAACGTCGAAACATTGCGCAGCGGACGCGAAACGGCGCGGGCGCGCGTCGAACAAGCCGTTGCCGACCGAAAGCGCATCGAAAACGGCGCCAGAACCGAAGAAAGACGCGAGGCGCGAGCCGACTACGAACGAACTTTGCCAAACGTCGAAAACGCCAAACGAGAACTCGAACGCCGCCGAAAACTACACGCGACGGGCGACGTTTCGCGCGAAGAACTCGAACGCGCTGCAAACGCTTTCGAGAACGCGCGTAAACAAAGCGAGACGATTAAAGAAAAATTCAACGTCGTCAACGCCAACGCCCGCGCGGATGATTTGGCGCGCGCCGACGCCGCGATTCGTCTCAGCGAGACGCAAATCCGTGAATTCGACGCTTCAATCAGCGAAGCCGAAACGCGCGTCCGCACAGCGGAAGCGAATTTGGCGAAAACCGTCGTTCGCGCGCCGATTTCCGGCGTTGTTCTCAGAAGGCGTTTGAAAGACGGCGAATCGGTTTCGCCCGAAAACCCAACCGGAATCGTCACGATTGCCGACGTTTCCGCCTTGCGCGTTCGCGTGGATTTGGACGAAACCGACGTGGCGAAAGTGCGGGAAAATCAAACGGCTTACGTGACGGCGGACGCTTTCGGCGAGCAAAAGTTTGCGGCGCGGGTTGTCAAAATCAGCCGGATTTTAGGCAGAAAAAATTTTCGCACCGAACGCCCGACGGAAAAAGTTGATACGAAAATCTTGGAAGTTTTGCTCGAACTCAATCCGAATCAGACGCTGCCGCTCGGACTGCGCGTTGACGCTTTTATCGGCGCGGCGAGCGAGGAGAAACAATGAACAACGATAAGGTTGATAACGCCGGCGTGCGAGTGCCGCCGCCTTTGATTTACTTGAGCGCGATGATCGCCGGGCTGATTTTGAATTACTTTTTTCCGATTGCTTTTCTGCCCGTTTCTCTTTCGCGCATCGTCGGAATTTTTTCCGGGGCGCTCGCCGTTTTTATTTTTATTTCAGCGTTTCTAAAATTCAAACGAGCGGAGACCAATCTCGAACCGTGGAAGCCGACGACCGCAATTGTCAGCGACGGCGTTTACGCGTTCAGCCGTAACCCGATTTATTTGGCTTTCACGCTTTTTTATTTGGGAGTGGCGTTTTTGTTCAATTCATTATGGCTGTTCGCGCTGCTCGTTCCGGTTTTATTTGTGATGCGTTACGCGGTCATCGCGCGCGAAGAGAGGTATTTGGAAAATAAATTCGGCACTGAATACAGCGATTATAAAAGGCGCGTGCGGCGCTGGATATAAATTACGTTTTCTTCGTCGAATCGGGAAAATTAACAATTAGTTATCTTGACTTTTGCGACGGGAAAAGAGAAAGTAAGTAAGTGCTTACTTAATAAAAAGAGGTTTTATGATTTTCGATATTATTCGTCTGCGGACAACATTTATTTCTTTTTTTCGCATTGTTTTCATAACCGCGACAGCCGCTCTTTTGACGACCGACGTTCGCGCGCAAGTTCCCGCGCCGAGTCCGACGGCGACGCCGACCGTCGAAACCAGTCCGAAGCCGGAAAATCCTCAGCCGCCGGTCGAAGACGCGCAGAAAGTTCAGCCGGAAAATTTGCAGGGCGTTCCCGCCGTCGCTCCGAATTACGAATCGAACGATGTAACTTTGCCCGAACTCGGTCGCGTCGGCGTGGATTTGATGAATCAAAGACCGCTCACTCTGCGCGAGGCGATTACGCTCGCTCTAGAAAATAACAAAGACATCGAAGTGACGCGCCAAAACGTGCGGATTTCCGAATTCGATTTGCGTGCGGCGGACGGCGTTTATCAGCCGCGTTTTTTGGCGCAGACTTTTTACGAACGCTCCGTCACGCCGACGGCAAGTTTTTTCGGCGGCGGAGCGAACGGTGAAATAACCCAGTCGGGTTTGACGAGCAACGTGCAATTGCAAGGCTCGGAACCGAGATTTGGCGGCAACTATGAAGTTTTGTTTAACAATTCAAGAGTTAACAGCACGAATCTTTTCAATACGCTCAATCCGTCTTTTACGTCGAACTTAAGTTTTCAGTACGCCCAGCCGATTTTTCGCGGGCGCCGGTTTGACCAGAACCGTCGGCAGATTGAAATCGCCAAACGCAATCTATCTTTGACCGACACGCAGTTTCGGCAGCGCTCGATTGAAATTATCGTGAACGTCCAGCGCGCTTACTGGGATTTGACTTACACTTTGCGAAATCTGCAAGTGCAGCGCGACAGCGTAAAAGACGCGAAAGACCAACTCGAACACAACCGCCGTCTGGTCGAAGAAGGACAACTCGCGCCCTCGGACATTATCGCGTCGGAAACGCAGGTGGCAAATTTCGAGCAGAACGTTTACGCCGCGCTCGACGAGGTGAATCGCGCGGAAAACAATCTGAAAAATCTGATTGCCGAAAACAAATCCGACGCGCTGTGGAGTTCTTCAATTGTGCCGGTTGACCCGGTTGATTTGGACGCGCCGCCGACGACTTTGCCCGAAGCATTGGGCGCGGCGCTCGGCAATCGCCCCGAACTCGAATTAAACGAAGTGCAGCGCGACATCAACCAGATTGACCAAAGGTTTTTCCGCGAACAGACGAAACCGCAGATTGATTTGGTGGCGACTTACAATTTAGCGGGTTTGGCGGGAACACCGAGCGACGGCGTAAATCCGTTCACTTCCAACGACACGACCCGCGAGAGAATCAACGAAGTTATCGCTCGTCTCAATCAGACGACTCCGACTTTGCCGCCGATTCAACCGGTTCCGCCCGCGCCGACGCAAACCGTTTCGAGCAATCTGACGGGCGGCAATTTCAGTTCGATCACCGATATTTTTGCGAATCGCTATCCGACTTTTCGCGTCGGCGTTCAAATCAATCTGCCGTTTGAATCGCGCACGGCGCGGGCGCAGCTCGGACGCTCCCTGGTCGAAGGCGAACGTATTCAAACGCAGCGTCAGCAGCTTGAGCAGACGATTCAAGTTGAAGTGCGAAACGCTCTGCAGTCGGTCAGAACGTCGGAAGCTCGTCTGCGCTCGGCGGCGATTTCGCGAGAAAACAGCGAGCGGCAATACGAATCCGAACAGCGAAAACTCGACGCGGGACAATCCGACGTTTACAAAGTTCTCGAACGCCAGACGGCTTTGACGACCGCCCGCAGCAGCGAACTGCGCGCTCAAACCGAACTCAACAAATCAATCGCCGATTTGCAGCGGGCGACGGGCAATTCGCTGAAAGCGAACAACGTCGAAGCGCGTTTAAGAAAGTAAAAACCGTTGAGAAAATTAAAAGGGATGAAGATGAGAAAAGGGATTTTATTTTTTATCTCTTTTCTCATCTTCATCCCTTTCAATTCCTCTGCGCGGAATTCAAACTTTTTCCGCAGGTGCAAAATTCATCCGCTCGCTCGAAGAAATACCCGCGCCCGTTTTTTGAATCGAATGAACTTGCCAACGTTTATCGTCTCTTTCGGGAAAGTCGGTGCGAAAATGTCCGCCGCGCGATTCTTCGCGCCACAACGCCGCCGTCGCTACTAATTTAGCCAGCGTGACAAAGTTGCGAGACGATGTTCCGAGATTAGCTCGCTCGATTTGTTCAAATTCGCGCAGCGCCCGGCGCAGAGAATCTGCGTCGCGCAAAATTCCGACACGCTCCCACATCGCGCGTTTGACGCGCTTGCGAACGGCTGTGGCTGGCTCGGTTTCAAGTTTGAAGTTTCGGGTTTCAGATGTCGGCTTGAAATTTGAAACTCGAAATTTCAAACTATCGGCGACAGCCGCGGCGCCCGCCCGCGCTCCGAAAACCAAACCTTCAAGCAGTGAATTAGACGCCAGACGATTCGCGCCGTGAACGCCCGTGCAGGCGACTTCGCCCGCCGCGTAAAGCCCGGCGAGCGTAGTGCGCCCGTGCAAATCTGTTCGCACGCCGCCCATACAATAATGCGACGCAGGCGAGACGGGCAATAAATCTTCAGCGATATTTAAGTCGTAAAATTTGCACGTTTCGTAGATTTTCGGAAAGCGATTTTTCAAAAATTCTTCGGTGTGCGCCGTCATATCAAGGTAAACCGCGCGCGTTCCGGTTCTTCTCATTTCGGCGACGATCGAGCGCGAAACGATATCGCGCGGCGCGAGTTCGAGTTTTTCATCGTAGCGCGACATAAATCGTTCGCCCGCCGCGTTTCGCAAAATTCCGCCTTCGCCGCGCATCGCCTCCGACAGCAGAAAGCGGGGCGCGTCGTCCAGATTCAAAGCCGTCGGGTGAAATTGAACGAATTCCATATCCGCCATTTCCGCGCCTGCAAAATAAGCCATCGCCATTCCGTCGCCGGTCGCCACCGGTGGGTTGGTCGTGTGCAGAAACAATTGCCCCGCGCCGCCCGTGCATAAAATTACCGCTCTGGCGAAAATCTCTCGCGGAGCGCGCAAGATTGGATCGAGAAAGCGCACGCCGACGCATCTGCCATTCTCGACGATTAAACTCTCCGTGTTGGCGAACGGCATCAGCAGAATAGTTTTTTCCTGTCCGGCGCGCGCGATTAAAGCCCGCACGATTTCCTTGCCGGTCGAATCGCCGTGCGCGTGAAGAATTCTCCGGCGCGAATGCGCGGCTTCTTTAGTAAAAACCAGTCGCCCGCTTTCGCGGTCGAATTCAGTTCCCCATTCGATAAGTTCTTGAATATATTTCGTGCCGTCAACAACGAGCGTTTCGACGGCTTCCGCATCGCATAAACCCGCGCCCGCGTAAAGCGTGTCTTCTTCGTGCAGCTCGGCGTTGTCGTCGTCCGAGAGAACGACCGCCACGCCGCCCTGTGCGTATTCGGAGTTTGATTCGTTTGCTTTGTCTTTGGTGAGAACCGTCACGCGCGCGCCGGTGCGGGCGAGTTCAATCGAGGCGCGCAGTCCCGCCACGCCGCTTCCGATGATGATGTAGTCAGTTTCAAGCAACATACCGAAACTGTAACAAATCCGGCACGGCGCCGTCACGAAGGTGCTGTTGTTTTTGCCCCGTCAGCGGGAAGATGCCAAGCGACGTTTTCGCGGAGTTTTTCGGCGGATCGACTTGGCGTTCGGTGAAGCAGATTTGAAACCTAATTTAACTGGTGAGGCGATTGCCGACTTTTCAAATTATTGAAATGATTAGAAAAAGCACAAGCGTTAAAACTTACGGCTTTTTAGGTTGCAGGGTCACAGATTTTCTTACCCATCTTGTTAATTGGTCTATAATATTTGTTTTTTCAGTATCGTCCGGAAATTTTTCAATATAATTCGAGGAAAAATAGTGTTGATTAAGCCAATCATAAATACTTTTATCGAATGATAATTGATGCAGTTTTATTGCTGATACACGGTTCCATTCGCCGGACTCGAATATTTCACACCATTGACCTTGCTCGTCTTTCATTATGCGCAGTTCAGTCAAACCGACATCAATTCTATTTACTTCTTTCATCTTACAAATCCTTTCTTGATTACAAAAAGTTACGCCGTCAAGCGAAAAATCAACAATTTGCGAGCCTATTATTGAGAAAAACAAAACAACCGAATTCTTTCTTTCAAATAAAGTTTTGCTCAGTGATGTTTAGACCGCGTAACTTTCAAGTTACTTCTTTATTAAAAATTAAAAAGTTCGTATAAAACTGTGAGCACCGTATTAATCGAGAATATGTAGCACCGCTCGTTAAAATTCCGTTTGGAATATTTCTTAGATAATTGCAAAGACCGTGCCATTC
>CADCUR010000242.1 GCA_902805935.1 uncultured Pyrinomonadaceae bacterium | reverse complement strand
AAAAAACATTTACTTTTATCGCTGGTTACGGGGCTGTCAATCGCATTTTTGTGGATTTCAGCGGGACACGCGCAAACCAATGCGCCTGTCTGGACGAAAGCCGCGCCACCCACCTTAGCCCGACAGGAACTTTACCCGGAAGTTTTCGACGGCAAGATTTACGTGGTCGGCGGACTCCTCAAGCCTGCTACAGAGTTTACGGCTCATTTTGAGTCTTACGATCCGGTCAAAGATGCGTGGACGAGTTTGAGCCCGCTACCTGAAGCGCGTCATCACATTACGCTCTCAAACGTGAAGGGGCGACTCTACGGCATCGGCGGTTTCACTGGCGGGTTTCCGGACTGGCGCGCGCAGCCGACGATGTTCATCTACGACCCAGTTTCCAACACATGGACGAAAGGAATTGACTTGCCTGCAGCTCGTGCAGAGGGAGTAGCAGCGGTAGTTGACGACAGGATTTACCTGATCGGAGGGCGTATTCGAGCGACAAAGAATGCCCGGCATTTCAACGACCACACGGATAGCGCGCGCAACGAAGTGTTCGATCCCCTGACAAAGAGATGGTCAAAGCGCGCGGATGCCCCGTCGGCACGCAACAGCGCGGCGGTGGCTGTGATTGACGGCAAAGTGTATGTGGTCGGCGGTCGCCAGTTCTCCAAGAATCCAGACGGTTCGGCGCGGCAGGTTAACGTGCCGAACCTTGAGGTGTACGATTCAAAGCTCGACCGTTGGGAGACACGCGCGTCGATGCCCAAAGCCGCAGGCGGTCTCGGCGCGACGGCGATGAACGGGAAGCTTTACGTTTTCGGCGGCGAACAATGGGTTCCCGAGCAAAAAGTTTTCGGCGATAGTTGGGTTTACGATCCTGCGACCGACGCTTGGACGGAACTGACCCCCTTGCCGACTCCGCGCCACGGTTTAGGAGTTTCGGCTATCGGGAACCGCATTTTTGTCTTCGGCGGCGCAACGAAGACGGGCGGAAATTTTGCCGTGACGACACACGAAGTGCTGGTGCTGCCGAAGTAGTCGAAGACCATCAATGTTACGCGGAGACAACTTTTTACAACTTCGAGACAAGTGAAGGAAGAAGTAACCATCGCCGCGCCGTTAAAATATCGACAGAGCGAAACAAAACGGACTGCGTTTGCCGCGTAACTTGATGCGGTATGCAGAAAAAGGTGTTTTTCAACACGGGGAGCGAGCTTCCGGCACAGACCGTCGAAAACGAAGTGAAAATCGCCTTCAAAGTTAACGTAAGCGCAAAAGAAAATTTCCCGGCAGATTGGAAGTGCGACATCGCACATACATCGGAAAAATATGTTGATAGGGTGTAAGCCAACAACTTGAAAGTAAGACAAGACGACGTCGGAAGCCGATTGACAACAATCAAGATAAAGCGTTCCGACTCGTCCGACATTTTTTAAACCGACGGGCTGTTAACAGCCCCGAAACATTTTTGTCTTTTGTAATTGATAAACCGATGAACAAAAAAGCCGAGATTAATGTGTCAGCCAGAAAATCCAACGGATTACTTTTTGAAAAATACGAGTTTTCGCCGGGCACGGTTGAACCGTGGCTGCATCATGTTCATCCAGAATATCAATTGTCGATTACCACGCAAGCAAACGGCGAGTATCTTTATCGCGGCGGCAAACTTCAGTTTCCGCCGTCAGTTCTGGCGATTATTCACACGGGCGAGAGGG
>CADCUR010000241.1 GCA_902805935.1 uncultured Pyrinomonadaceae bacterium | reverse complement strand
GTGTCACTCGTGGAAGTGGCTATACTGGAAGAAATAAGTAAAAAGGATTAAACAAAGTGAAGGAGAAATCGGTTACAAGCTTGAATCGGGAAATTAAAAACGCTGACAACGGCGGACAGATAAAAGTGTGCTTGTTTTCCGCTTGACACCGAAACCGTCTTTATAGATAAGACTAAATAATTATAGGTTCGAGTTTGAGTTTATTTAATTTTATTGTATTTACGCAGAATCGTCTGTGTGCGCTCAAGCGGCAAAGCCTCTATTGCGCGTTTGTCACGCCCCGTCACGCTCACAGCGCGAAAAAGCGAATTGTAAATTGCTTCTTCGGTCGCCTCGATTGTGGCGAGAAAGAGCGGCGACATTGCATCGTTCGACAATAAATTCGCCTTGCGCGGTTCATTTGAATTTAAGGTTTTGATTCGCAATTCGGGCGCCGCGGAAAATGCAATCGCGTAATCGCCGCTGCCGTTGGTGCCGGCGGCGCCGGTGCGCGCCAAGCCCATCATCGAACGCGCCGCCATCCGCCGCAAATTTCTCGCGTCGACCGGGGCGTCCGTCGCTATCACGATGATAATCGAGCCGTCTGCCGCATCGTTCAAATCGGCTGAGCGGCGGCGCGCTGTATCTTTTTTTAGCGCGTCCATCAAATAATATTTCCCAAGTTCGACGCCGACCGGCGCGCCGTCAATTTGCAGCACGCCGCCGAAATTAGTTTGCACGAGAACGCCAACGGTGAAATTGCCGAGCGAAGCAGGCAGTTTTCTCGACGAAGTGCCGATGCCGCCTTTCCAGCCGAAAGCGATTGTTCCCGTTCCAGCGCCAATCGAGCCTTCTTCAATAGCACCGGTTTTCGCTCCCTCAATGGCGGCGAAAACGTCCGCTTTTGAAATGTGACGCCCGCGAATGTCATTTAAAAATCCGTCGTTCGTTTCGGCGACGAGCGGGTTAACCGACTGTGCCGCTTCGTTTCCGGGCAGCGCGAGCATATAGTCGAGCAGAAAATCCGCTGTCCGCGGAACGCTCAAGGTCGAAGTCAGAAGGATTGGCGTTTCGATTTCGCCAAGTTCATTAACCTGCGTCGAACCCATTAACTTGCCAAAACCGTTGCCGACGAAAACCGCGCCCGGCACTTTTTCAGCGAAAAGATTTCCACCGTGCGGCAAAACTGCCGTCACGCCAGTGCGCACATTTTCGCCTCGAAAGACAGTCGCGTGACCGACACGCACACCGGCGACATCAGTAATCGCATTCAGCGCGCCGGTCGGCAACACACCAATTTTCAGCCCGATTTCTCGTGCGCGCGGTCTGGAGTTTTTGGTTTCGGTTAGCATCGTTTGAGCGAAAACCGCTCCGCTCAAGATAAGCAGCGACAGGGCGGCGAAAGACTTTAAAGTTCGAGAGAGCAATAAATTCATGACAAGCAATTTTATTAAAAAAGTTTAAATGAGTCACATTGAAATTCATTCGCTCCGAGAAAATTCAACCAGACGTAAGGCTCTCAGCCCAGCTTGAAGCCTGGACGAAGTTTAAGTTTTATGCGGGTTTTATTGAGTTTTGCGCGAAACGAAAAATACATAATTCAGCGTTCGCAATGCAGAGGTTAGGAGTCACACTCTCCGTCCCTCTAAGAATCATTTTAACAACAGAGAATAAATCTGCCTCACTTCTTCATTTCTAGACATTTTACCTTATAAGTTTGTGTCTTAAACCGCCATTTTTGAAACAA
>CADCUR010000240.1 GCA_902805935.1 uncultured Pyrinomonadaceae bacterium | reverse complement strand
GCATGCAATTTATTCCATCAGATCGTCTTTTCACCTTACTGACCGAGTGCCGATTACTTATTACTTCCGCCGCTTTCGCCGCAATCTTAAATCTTTCAACTCGCGACGCTCGCGCTTCCATCGCTTCGGTCACGTTAGCCGCACCGGAAGCGATTAAGGTGGCACGAAATTTATTAAGTCGGGAGGATTGAACCTGCGGGCGCTTTAAAAAAGATCTTTTTGTCGTCAAACATACCGAAACAAAATAAGCTTAAGAATTATGATGGTGATTTAACGGTAATAACGGGCGTGAGGCTAAAACATCAGACACGCGGATTTGTTGATTCCGCAAATGGCGCGACAGATCTTAACGGACAATTCGATTTACTTTTGCAGGAAATCACGACGGAAGCCGTGCCGCTCGGAATTCTCTATAAGGCGGAAATCCAAAATCGCCGTATGACGAACTGGACGCGGCTGCTAATCGTTCCGTCAAGCGTGTTGCGCGCCGCGAACGCGGAGTTTAAAGTGCTCGCCGAAGCTCGTCATTCCGCTTAGTAATTTAAAAAGATAAGGAGAAAATCAAATGCCGAAAACAACTTTCGCCGGACACGCGCTGCATCCGCAGCTCGTTTTGATTCCGGGAGGACTGCTGCCGTTTAGTGCCGTGCTGGATGCGATGAACGTGGCGACGGGCGACCAGTCTTACGCCGACGCCGCTTATTACACGCTTGTCGGCGGACTGGTCGGCGGACTTGCCGCCGGAGCCGCCGGAGCCGCCGATTATCTGACGATTCCGCCGGAAAGCGGCACGAAACGCACCGCCAATCTGCACGCGACGCTCAACATCGCCGCGCTCGGCTTGACGGGTTTGAACCTTTTGCTCCGCAGCCGGCGGCGCGACGAGCCGGTCGGCGGACTCGCCCTGCTTTCGATCGCCACCGCCGCCGGCGTGCTGGTTTCCGGCTGGTACGGCGGCAAGATGTCTTACGACCAGGGAATGCGCGTCAAAGGCGTCAGTGAAGTCGAAAACGCGCCGGAACTGAAACTTCCCGGCGACGAAGCGATTCATCAAGCATTTGAACGGCTCGAAGAAGCAGTCGCGCCGACGGGCGGACCAGCAACGCCGGACGCAAGACGCGCGACGACCGCCGCCGCTTCGACCGCAATCGAAGCGTTGTAAAAAGCGGTTTCAAATCGGCGCGGCGAAACCGGCAAGGAAAGAGATTTTCCGGGCGGCTCGAACCGTTTCGGCGTTGCGTTTTCCGCCGGGCGATTGACAACGCCGAAGCCGAGCGCGAGGATTTCCGTCTGAAGGCGACGGATTTATTCCGGTGCAGCGTTTTGCCGTGTCTGACAACGGCTCTGGCGGCGCGCTACAGGACTCGTTGCTGAGTTTTATCCGTCTGCCGATGCTTCAGATTAGCCAGGTGGGTGCTGTGCAATTGCCTGCCCACGGTCGAAGAGCGCCCTTAGCGCTGGCTGCCGCTGTGCCACGACCGCTCGGCAACGGACGAACTGCAATAATTAACGCAGGAGTTTGTCTTGATTATGCTCGGCGCGAACCGCGCGGCGGTGACGGTCGCCGCCATCGCGCTGCAGGGCGGCGAGTATATTAAATACTCGCGCGGTTTATAATCACCATTCTGGACCACGAGGGATTGGAGCATTTCGCTTGCGATTGCTACCGGACGGTGAAAGAGGAATATGACCGCTTTCAAAAATAAAATCCGTCAAATGTTTTTGTTCCAA
>CADCUR010000239.1 GCA_902805935.1 uncultured Pyrinomonadaceae bacterium | reverse complement strand
AACCGGACGAACGCGCCCGCGAAGGAATCTTTTTAGCGTTTCAATATCCGGTCGAAGTTCCGGGCGTGTCGAACTCACAGTTTTTGCGGCTTGCCTACAACGAGAAAATGAAGCATCGCGGCGAGGAAGAATTAGACCCGCTCGAGTTTAATGATTATATGAGGGAGAAAGCGAAAGTCGTTGAAATGGACAAAAGTTTTTTCAATCGTTCGGTCAACGTCGGTTTTTCCGGCGGCGAGAAAAAACGCAACGAGATTTTGCAGATGGCGGTCCTCGCGCCGACGCTCGCCGTCTTGGACGAAACCGATTCGGGCTTGGATATTGACGCGTTGCGCATCGTTGCCGAAGGCGTGAATAAACTGCGTTCAGCCGATAACGCGATAATTTTGGTGACGCATTACCAGCGGCTTTTAAATTATATCGAGCCGGATTTCGTTCACGTTTTAGCGAACGGAAAAATCGTTAAAGAAGGCGGCAAGGAACTCGCGCTCGAACTCGAAGAAAAAGGTTACGACTGGGTAAAATCGGCGAACGCGAAATAGGGAAAATTAAAATGCAAACAGGAAAAGAGACGATTTACAGTGCTGAATTTCGCCGCCGCTTTGAAAACGCGAATCAACCGGATTGGTTGAAAAATCTGCGCGAAGAGGCTTTTATTTATTTTACGGAAAACAATTTTCCGGCGGTGCAGAGCGAAGAATGGAAATACACGAACGTCGCGCCCGTCGCGAAGGAAAATTTTCAAATCGCGGACGCGGCGAATTATACCGAAGCCGAAATCGCGCCGTTCATATTCGACGAATCAAAGCAAAGCGTTTTGGTTTTTACAAACGGCAATTACAATGAAAACTTATCGAATCTCGAAGCGTTGGGCGCAGCGAAAATTTTAAGTTTCGCCGAAGCCGCGACGGATGAAAAATACGCCCCGATTTTTCAGGCACGATTGGGAAGCCTGGTTGATTCGGAAAAAAACGGCTTCACGGCTTTGAACTCGGCTTTCATCGGCGAAGGCGTGTTTTTTCTGGTGCCGAAAAACGCGAAAATTGACGCGCCCGTTCAGTTTTTATTTATTACCGAAGACGGAAAAGTTTCGTTTCCCAGAATTTTAATCGTCGCTGAAGAATTTGCCGAAGCGACGTTCGTCGAAACTTACGTCCGAAGCGAGGAAACAAAATATTTGACGAACAGCGTGGTCGAAGTTTCCGTCGGCGGAGAAGCGAAAATCAAACACTACCGCGTTCAACGCGAATCGCACGAGGCATTTCACATCTCGACGACGGCAGCGGAAATCCATCGCGGCTCGGTTTACGATACGACGGCAATCACGCTCGGCGCGCGCCTTTCGCGGCACGATGTCGGTTTGACGTTCAATTCGGAAGGCGGCGAAGCGTTTGTTGACGGGCTTTATTTCTTGGGCGGTGCGCAGCATCACGATACGCATTCAGTCATTCGGCATAACGTGCCGAACTGCACTTCGCATCAAACTTACAAGGGAATTTTAAATGACCGTTCGCGCGGCGTTTTCAACGGCAAAGTTTTCGTCGCCGTCGGCGCGCACGGGACGGATGGTTATCAATCGAATAAAAATCTGCTGCTTTCAAATGAAGCGCGGGTTGACACGAAGCCGCAGTTGGAGATTTTCAACGACGATGTGAAATGCTCGCACGGCGCGACCGTTGGGCAATTGGAAGAAGAAGAATTGTTTTATCTGCTCAGTCGTGGTTTGAGTGAAACTTTAGCCAAAAATCTTTTGACCTACGGTTTCGCCGAAGAAATCGTTAATAAAATCGGTATCGAATCAATCAAAAAACAGTTGGACGAAGCAGTTCTGAATCGTCTGAACGCAAATTTAGAGGCGTAGAAATTATGAGAGTGAGAACAAATATAATAATCGAAGAAAGCATATTAGCAAAAATTGACGCTATTGCCGGCGAGAAGCCGAAGCGAGCGGCGATTATCGAAACGGCTTTGCGCGAGTATATCGAGCGAGAAGAAAGCAAAGCGCCAGCCGCATCTGACATCAAAGTTACGGACAAAAAAACTCGTGCAAACGGCAAGCAAAAAGAAGTATAAAGAGTCTTCGAGCATCGAGCAATTTTTTGATCAAGCGAGTAAACAAAATGAAAACAGCAGTAAAAGAAATGACCGATTGGGACGTTGAAAAAATCCGCCGAGACTTTCCCGTTTTGTCGCAAACGGTGAACGGCAAGCCGCTTCGTTATTTGGATAATGCGGCTTCGTCGCAAGTGCCGCAAACGGTGATTGACCGCGGCGCGAAATATCTTCGGGAAGAACACTCAAACATTCATCGCGGCGTGCATTATCTTTCGCAGCACGCGACGACCGCGTATGAAGCCGCCCGCGAAAAAGTGAAAAGATTTATTAACGCGCGCGAAGCCAAAGAATGTATCTTCGTGCGCGGCTGCACCGAAGGCGTCAATCTCGTGGCGAGTTCTTACGGGCGCAAGTTTGTGAACGCGGGCGACGAAATTATCATCAGCCAGATGGAACATCACGCCAACATTATTCCGTGGCAAATTTTGGCGGAAGAACGCGGCGCGCGCATTAAAGTTATTCCTATGAACGAGCGCGGCGAACTCATCATTGAAGAATACGAAAATTTGCTGAACGAGCGAACGAAAATCGTTAGCGTATCGCACGTTTCCAATTCTTTGGGAACAGTCAATCCGATTAAAGGAATGATTCAGACGGCGCACAAATTCGGCGTGCCGTTTTTCGTTGACGGCGCGCAATCGGTTCCACATTTTCCGGTTGACGTGCAGGATTTGGACGCAGATTTTTTTACGTTTTCCGGTCATAAGATGTTCGCGCCAACCGGCAGCGGCGTCTTGTATGGAAAACGCGAATGGCTTGATAAAATGCCGCCGTATCAAACCGGCGGCGGAATGATTCGCACGGTTTCATTTGAAAAAACGACGTTTGCGCCAATACCGGAAAAGTTTGAAGCCGGAACGCCCGCGATTGCTGCCAACATCGGACTCGGCGCGGCGATTGATTATCTGAACTCGATTGATTTTGAAGCTGCCGCGAAATATGAACATTCGCTGCTCGAATACGCGACCGAAAAATTATCGGCAATCGAAGGCGTTCGTATCGTCGGTACGGCGAAAGAAAAGGCGAGCGTATTGTCGTTCACCATCGAGAATGTTCACCCGCACGACATCGGCACAATTTTAGACCAATCGGGTATTGCCATTCGCGCCGGACATCACTGCGCCCAACCCGTAATGCGGTTTTTCGACGTTCCGGCGACGGCTCGCGCTTCGTTCGCTTTTTACAACACACGCGAGGAAGTTGACGTTTTGGCGGATTCGATTCAGAAAGTGATCGACGTTTTTGCGTAAAATGATTACAGAAGAACAGGTAATGCTTTTGGTTCTCAAAGCGTGTCCATCTTTTCAAAAAACGTGGGATGAACATCTGAAACTTTATGAAGAAAACCTTCTTTATTTGGCGATGGGAGATTTAACTCGACATATTATTGATTTATATAATGAAAACAAAACAGAAGAAGTTTTGACAGTTTTTGATGTCGTTGAGAAGTTTCACACGGATGGAAACGATTACGTTAAAGAATTAGCGACGATTGGTTTTCTTGAGAGTTTGCAAAATAATGCAGACAAAAATGCAAAACAATTTGTTCAATACCTCAAACCTGTTTCATTAAAATGGTGGAATGAATTAAATAAATTTTGGAAAGGCGAAGTTAAATTCGTCGGGCAAAGTTTTAATTAAAGGAAAATGTCAGAATTAAACGATTTATACCAGGAAGTTATTTTAGACCACAATAAAAACCCGCGAAATTTCCGCGAGATTCCGTCGGCAAATTATAAAGCCGACGGCAATAATCCGTTGTGCGGCGACGCGCTTAGGATTTATGTCGAGATGGAAGATGACAAGGTTAAAGATGTCGCCTTTAAAGGTTCGGGCTGCGCGATTTCAAAGGCTTCGGCTTCGATGATGACGCAAACTGTCAAAGGCAAAACAAAAGAAGAAGCCGAAAAGATGTTTGACGAATTTCACCGGATGGTTTTGGGCGAACTCGACGAAGAAGCGGAAGAAAATTCTCTGGGCAAATTAAAAATTTTCGCGGGCGTCAAGGAATTTCCCGCCCGCGTAAAATGCGCGTCTTTGAGTTGGCATACTTTGAACGCCGCGCTGCACGGCGAGGAAGAAGTTTCGACCGAATAATGAAAATCGCCGGTTTGCTGCAGAGAATTTTGCCGCCCGTCTGGTTGGGAATGGTTTGCGCGATTGCGGTGGAAGCGCAATTGAAATTTCAAGCGCCGAACGTCACGCGCGAAATCGGCTTGGGAATCGGTAAACTCGTTTTCACGGCTTTGAATCGAGCCGAGTGCGCGTTTGCCGTTTTACTGCTCATCGCATTTTTCGTTTCTGCCGCCGCGAGAAAAGCGCAGATAATTTTCGCCGCAATTTTATTGATTCTGCTGGCGCAGACTTTTTGGCTGATTCCGAATTTAGTTGAAAGAATTGACTTGATAACCGACGGAAATGCGCCCCCCGATTCTTCTGCTCATCTTACCTACATCGCGTTTGAAATGTGCAAAATGATTTTGCTTTTAGCCTTGAGCATTTTTGTTAACTGGCAGGGTGCAGATTCACAGAAGTGAAAGACGCTGAAATGCGTGAAGATTTGGAGATGCTTCTTGCCGCCCATCAAACCCTGCATAACAAATCGCCTTTAAAGTCCGAGCATTTTCAAAGAAGGTCTGCAATTTTCAGCCGAAAGGCTGACGAACTGTTTGCCAGAGAAACAGCGGACGCCGCTAAACTTTGCGCGCGGACGATTGCTCACAGTCTTAATCGTCGTCTCAATTCCAGTAGTCAATTTTTCGCTCAAAAAATTCCCTAAATAAAATTGTCACAAACACGCGGAGCGCGGTGTTTTTCTTTTAGTATCGCCAAAAATTCAATGCACAGGAGTTCTTTTATGTCGAAAAATATGCAGATTTTGACGCGTCTGGCTTTCGCGCTGGCTATTATCGTTATCGGAAATTATGTTATCGTCGTCGCGCAGACGACGCTGACGGGCGACTGGAAAGCCCAAGCCAAATCGGAAAAAAATCCCGATAAAATTCAGTTGTCGTTTGAACGCCGCAGCGAAAAAGGCGGCAGAAATCAACACGGTTCGAGTTTCAATTACGCCGATCTGCAGGGCTTGAGCCGCGAGCAGGTTTCGAGCGGCGGCGCGGTGAAATTCAGCCTCGTGCGCGAAGCCGGCAGCATCGAGTGCGAAGGCAGTTTTTCCGGCGGCAAAGGCGCGGGAACTTTTCGCTTTACGGCTAATTCGCAATTCGTTGCGGCGATGAAAACGCGCGGGTTTGATTTTGAAGCGGATTCTTCGCGCGGGAAAAATCAGGATTTAGAAGAGAGACTTTTCGCCGCGACAACGCTGAACGTGACGACCACTCTCGCCGACGATTTGCTTTCGGCTAATTTCGGCAAGCTCGAAGTGGAAGATTTATTCAAGGCGGCGATTTTCAAAGTTGATTCGCAGTTTATGCGCGAGATGAAGGCGAGCGGTTTTCCGAATCTCGGAATGGAAGATTTGGTCAAGGCGAGGATTTTTAAGATTGATGCCGATTTTGTCAGACAAGTCGTAGCGATGGGTTTCGATAAAGAACCGTTTGAAAGTTTGGTCAAAATGCGGATTTTTAAAGTCACGCCGGAATTCATCGCGGAAGCTCGCAGCGAAGGTTTAACTAATCTCGACGTTGAAGATTTGGTGAAGATGAGAATCTTCAAGATAAACAGCCAGTTCATCCGCGAGGCGAGAGAAGCCGGCGTGCCGCTCGAAGTCGAAAAACTGGTACAAAAACGCATCGGCGTGTGGAGCAAGTAATTCGCATCGAATTACAAATCTTGCACGAGGCGGATTGCTTTTTAACCTTCTTTCAAACTGTCTGGACTCCAAGCGGTTAATCGGTAATCGGGCGTGCGAGGTTTGTAATTTGTAAAAGGGAGAAAGATTTTCTTTCTCCCTTTTTTCTTTTTAACCTGCGCTGCCGGTGAGCGGCGTTGCCGTAGAGTCTGACAATCGTCGCTTTCATTTTTTCAATGGGAATTAATTCACGTTAAGCCTGTATCATTGCTCGCATTCTTTCGGCAAAACGGTTTGTTTCCCATTCGCTCCACAGTTTGAGCGCCGAACGATATTCTTTGGTTCGTTTCTTAACGAATTCAGACAGAAGCCAAGCGGCGGTTTGATAATCGTTTCCGCTTGTGTTTTGTTGCCCGTGCCTGAGACGCTTGCCTAAACTTTCGATCCAGATGTCGCTGTCGTGAACTTCGCCCAAAAAAGATTGCATATCGGCGATTTCGGCGGCGAACGGAGCGATTTGCGTCCCCCAGCAAGCCACGAAAAGTTCGATGGCGTAACGCAGGCGTTTGGCGGCGATACGCATCTCGTGCAGTTCTTCAGTCTTGAAAGGTTCGTAAAGACTCGCGCCCAAATCGAGCAAATCTTGTAGCCCGTCGGCGACTACTTCGCGTCCGGCTTCGTTGAAGCTAACCGCCCGCTTCGATTTTTTTCGCGTCGCCATTTTGTCAATCGCCGCCGAGAACCGGACGCGTAAATCGTCGAGGTGATGAGCGGCGAGCGCTTCGGTCAAATTCGTTCGGGCAGCGTCGCGCGCTTCGCTTCGCTCCTTGAGCAACTTTCCGATGCCCGCTTTGATGTGTTCGATTTTGTCGGCTTCAAGTTGCAGCGCTTCGAGCGCGACAATCGCCACATCTTCGTCGCGGACTGCGCCGAGCGCGTCGGCAAGTTGTTTCAATTCTTTTCTCAATTGTTTAGGAAGACGCTGATTCATAAACGGCGTGTAATCGCGCAGCGCGCTTCTGAGCCGCCTGGTCGCCACGCGCATATTGTGAACGCCTTCAATATCCGAGAAATCAAGCGCCGCGTCGCGTAAATTCGCCACTTCGTCTAAACGAACGCGCAAAACTTCCGCCGCTCGTTCGAGAACCGGCGCCGCGCAATCAAGACCGATTATTTCTTTCGCCTTCGCCATAATTAAAATTTCAACTTCCGCTGTTATTATATGCAAGTTCGACGAGACCGCGCAAAGCATTTTTCACCAGTCGCTTATTTGCCCGCCTTGAATAAAAACATCAAACACGAATTCGTTAATCTTTAACCGATATTCCATTAACCGCCAAGTTTTTGTTCTTGAATTCTTCGTCAGTCGTGACATCGCTTTCGATGACTTCGGCAATGGCAGGCGGAATTTCGGGAACGACTGATTCATCAGGTAACTCGACTTCGGCAGTAAATAATCCTTCGATTCGGCGCGTTTGAAATTCATCTACTTCCCACGTCAATCCGTCTTCGCCGACGATTTCATAACGCGTTTTTTCGATTCGCGCGTTCGCCGTCAGCGACCACAAAATTTCAAATATCTTCTTTGAAATTTCATACTCTTCCTCTTCACGAACGAAACCCGCGCCGCCTTTCCTAGTCAGATAAAATTTTTCGCCTTTCGCCCTGACCCGCACTTCGGGATCGCCGACGCTCAAATAACCTTGTAGAATTTTAGTTCCTTTGCTAATTCCGGTCGGTAATCTGCGCAACAAAAACTTTTTCTCAATTTCCATATCTGGTTTTCCACTGTTCCAAAATCCTCTATTCAAATTGTTTCTTAAAATCTTCAAATGACTGCCGAAACAAATTAAACTCCGAGCGCAGATTTTCGAGTTCGTTTTCGAGCGCTATGATGCGTTCGTTCTCCGTTTGTTTCGAGCCGGAACCGGAAACTTCTTTTACATAAACAGAAACATCAATTTCGCCCGAAAGAAGATGCGCGTAGCGAACTTCTTTCTGTCCGGGCTGGCGTTCGAGTCGTGCGACGAGCGGTTCGTCGCGCCGCATCAAATTATCGAGCGCCTCCTGCACTTCGCCGAGCGAGGAAAAATCATAAAGCCGGTCGGTGCGCCCGCGCAGCTCGCCCAAAGTCTGCGCTCCGCGAAGAAGCAAAACGCAGATGATTGCAATTTCCGAGCGTTCGAGTTCAAGCACTTTGTCCAAAATATGTTTGTATTTCGGAACGCGCGAAGTGCTGCCGTAGAAAACATAAGCGAGATTTTTTTCGCGCAAATCGTCGAGCGATTTCTGCACGGTTTGTTCGCCGTAAGACACGACCGGCTCGCGGTTGGTTTTCTGGTTGCACGCGGCGACCAGAGCGTTCAAGGTCAACGGATAATATTCGGGCGTGGTCAGTTCTTTTTCGATTAGTGCACCGACGACGCGGGCTTCGATTTCGGTTAGTATTTCGGGCATATTATTTTAGGATAGCTTAATACATTTTTCGTTTGATGTTTAGTAATCTACAATTTAAAGCGTGAGTATATTGGTGGCGCGCCGCGCCGACGAAATCGAAACGGCTTACGAAAAACTCTTCCAAGCTAAAGTTTTAGGCTGCGATACGGAAACGTCTT
Source organism: uncultured Pyrinomonadaceae bacterium (assembly GCA_902805935.1). GTDB lineage: Bacteria > Acidobacteriota > Blastocatellia > Pyrinomonadales > Pyrinomonadaceae. The sequence continues at coordinate 16,855 of CADCUR010000239.1, read as the reverse complement.
CCTTAAGCGTTCGTTACGGCAAATTATTTTCCGTCCAATTTTCCGACGGCGGTTTTTCGGTTTTAATTCCCGTAAGCGAAGGCGTCGCTTTAGGACGACTTGCCGCCGTTTTAGAAAATCCCGACATCACGAAAATCTTTCACAACGCGAAATTCGATTTGGAGTTTTTGCGCGAAAGCGGTTATCAAGTTTCAAATGTTTTCGACACAATGATCGCCGAAAAAGTTTTAACGAAAGGCGCGAACCAATCGGCGAGTTTAGCCGAAACGCTCTACCGGTATTTCGCGATTGATCTGGATAAATCGCAGCGCGCGAAATTCAATCGAAACTGGAACGGCGTTTGGACGCAGGATTTAGTTAATTACGCCCTGAGCGATGTCGTCTATCTGCCGGAACTGAAAAAGCAACAGGAATTGTGGCTTGAAAGATTGAACTTGAAAAGCGTTTACGAAAATCAAATTGCCAAAATAATCATTTAGAGCAACGTCATTTTGCCGCCGCAAGAGAAAACAGCGCGGACAAGACGACGCACAGCCAAACTTCAAAATAAAATTTGACTTACCAGCGGTGATACGCCGGATGACCTTCTCTGACGGCGACGAATAAACCTTTGCACGTCGCGCAGACTTTATCGTTCGCAATTAATTCGGCTTCGACCGTTGCGCGGTCTTCGGTTGATTCGACGACGCGGGCTTTTAAATAAATCGGCACATCAAACGGTGTCGGGCGCAGAAGTTTGATTGAGTAGTTTGCCGTGACGGTGCAGTCGGGCGCGTCTTTGCCACTGCGTTTCATCAGAAAATGCGCCGCCGTCCAGTTTGAATGACAATCGAGCAGCGCGCCGACGATGCCGCCGTTGAGCATTCCAGGAAACGCCTGGTGATGCTCGTCGGCGCGCCATTCGGCGGTGACTTCTTCGCCTTCTGGGAAACTGCGAATCCGCAAACCTTTCTCGTTTTTTACGCCGCAGCCGAAACAGATGCCGTTCGGGGCGAAAGTTTCCTGCAGAGATTTTTCGTTTTTCATAATGAACGTATCTTAACCGAAAAATCAGGAGAGGAAAAATTTAAGATTGCTCGTTGCTTTTCTTAGATTTGCAAACCGGATTCGGATACAATTTCGGTATGAAATCACCCGAGACATTTTTAAGCTACCGCGAAATGCCGTCGGGCGCGGCGGTTTCGCATCTGGTTTACTCTTTCTGGCAATTTTCCGTCGCGCCCGAATTGAAGCAGCCCGTAACGCACGAGATTTTTCCCGACGGCTGCTTTTCGATTTTTTATTACCGCAACGAGCGGAAAAATTTTACGATGCTCGGCTTGACCGCCTTATCGCTCGAACTTCACAAGACGGAAGTTTTTCCCGGCGACGTTTACTGGAGCGCGCGGTTTTCGCCCGCCGCCAATCGCGCCATTCTGCGGGCGAATCCGGCTGAGTTTACGAGCCGACTAATTTTCGACGAAAATTTTTTGCCGCATTTAACCGGCGGTTTATTGAAAGAATTGGACGAGTGCCGAAATTTCGGCGAAGCGGCAGCGGTTTATGAAAAAAGATTTGCCGCCTTCGGCATCGCAAGCGAGAAATTAGACGCGAAAATTATCGAAGCCGTCCGGTTAATTGTTTCATCAACCGGCGAAATCAAAATCGCGGAAATCGCCGAACAATTGAATTTGAGCGTCAGACAATTGCAGCGGCGCTTTTTGAACGCGACCGGTTTAACGCCGAAACAGTTCGCTCGCGTTCAGCGCTGGCGGGCAACGACGATAAAATTAGCCGGCGATACCGAATCGAAATTGGTTGATTGCGCCGCCGAACTCGGCTTTACCGACCAGGCGCATCTGAGCCGCGAGTGCGCGACTTTGACCGGACGCTCGCCGAAATCTTTCACCGAAAAAGTTCGACAAATCGAACACGGCAATCTCGTTTGAAAAATAAAATTATTTGTTGCGTGTCGCAAATTTACAAGACACCAGCCGAGACACGCGACATAATTTTCGGCAGGAGAAACTTTTAATGATTATGAAAAAACTTTTATTTTTAACGGTTCTATTTTTGCTTGTCGGCGTCTATTTGGCAGCGGCACAACCGAGCGAAACCGAGATTGCTGCGCGCCGCAACGAAGTAAAAAAGCTCGACAAATTAATTGGACAATGGAAAGGCGCGGGCTGGATTATGCACGGCAAAGAGCGCACAAACTTCGTCGGAACCGAAAACGTCCAGCGCAAGCTCGACGGTTTGGCTTTGATGTTTGAAGGGAGATTCACCACGAAAATTCCGGCAACCGGCGAAGAAAAAGTGATGCACGAAACTATCGGCGTTTTAACTTTCAATCCGCAATCGAAAATTTACGATTTCAACACTTTTCTGGCGAATGGAATGAGCGGGAAATACGACTTTAAAACAGTCGAAAGCGGTTGGGAATGGGGATTTAAATTTCCGCAAGGCACGATGCGTTATCTGATAAAAGTCGAAAACGACATGTGGACAGAAACCGGCGAAATGATGTTGACGAACGGTAAAGAGTGGATGAAATTTTTTGAGATGACTTTGAAAAAAGTTAATTAAAGTAAAAAAAACTTTGTGAATTTCCCGGAAGAAGCTGCGAAACCCTGCGGCTTCTTTTTATTTTCCGACAAATTAGCTATGATTTTTTCGCCTGAAAATAAAAAACTCCCGAGAAAAAACTTATGCTTTCACTTTTAGCAGTCGTCTTTTTAATTTGGCTCGTCTTCGGCTATTTCGCCTACGGACATTGGGTTGCAAAACAATTTCGCCTTGACGACGAACGCGAAACTCCGGCAAATAAAGTAAATGACGGCGACGATTTTATTCCGACGAAACCTTTTTATCTGTTCGGACAGCATTTTTCGGCGATTGCGGCGGCGGGTCCGATTGCCGGTCCGATTATCGCGTGTCAGGCGTTCGGCTGGCTGCCGTGTCTTTTGTGGATTGCGTTCGGCGTGGTTTTAATCGGTGCGGTTCACGATTTTTCGACTTTGGCATCGAGCGTTCGTCACGGCGCGGCTTCGATTGCCGAGATTACGAAAGAGAAATTGGGAACCGGCGCGGGGCGCGCGATGATGGCGTTTATCTGGATTGCGCTCATTTATGTCATCGTCGCTTTTACTGATATTACGGCGGGAACTTTCGTGTCGGGAACCGAAGAATTGCAGGGCGCGAGCTTTAACGCGGGCGGCGCAGTGGCTTTTGCCAGCGTCGCTTATCTTTTGCTTTCAATCGTCCTCGGACTCGTCGAAAAATATTTAAAGCCGCCGCTTTGGTTATCTACGATAATTTTTGTTCCCGCAACTTTCGCGCTGTCTTATCTCGGGACGAAATTTTCGACCGTGTTTTTGCTTGATCACGTTAGTTGGGGAGTTTTGATTTTGATTTACTGCATCGTTGCATCGCTCGTTCCGGTTTGGGCGCTGCTTCAGCCGCGCGGATATTTGGGCGGCTTTGTGCTTTACACGGCGATTGCCGTCGGCATCGTCGGGATTTTCTTCGGCGGTTACGAAATTCAGCAACCGTCATTCAAATCCTGGGACATCGGCGGAATGACGGGAATGCTTTTTCCGTTTCTGTTCGTGACGATTGCCTGCGGCGCGTGTTCGGGTTTTCACGGGCTGGTTTGTTCGGGAACGACATCGAAACAAATTGATAAGGAGTCGCACACGCGCAGCGTCGGTTACGGCGCGATGCTCGCCGAAGGTTTCGTCGCATTTATCGCGCTCGTCACGATTATGATTGTCGCGTCCGAAGCGGTCAAAGGCGTGTCGCCCGGCAAAATTTACGGCAACGGCATCGGCGAATTCTTGACGATTTTAATCGGCAAAGAAAATCTGCCGTTTGCGATTACATTCGGCGCGATGGCATTTTCGACGTTTGTTTTCGATACGCTTGATGTCAGTTTGCGGCTCGGTCGTTATATTGTTCAAGAATTATTCGGTTTGAAAGGAAAAGTCGGCGCAATTATCGGAACGCTCGCTACGATTGTCGTGCCGTTTATTTGCGTTTTGATTGCGCCGAAAGGAAGCTGGAACGATTTCTGGACGCTGTTCGGCGCGTCGAATCAATTGCTTGCCGCTTTGAGCTTGCTTTCGATTACGGCGTGGCTTTATCAAGCGCGTCAAAGAATTGCTTTCACATTGCTGCCGATGCTGTTTGTTTTGGCGATTACGCTGACGGCTTTGACTAGCTTAGTTGTTGGAAATTTTCGTGCCGCAAACGGCTTGGACATTAAATTTGTCAACGGCGTGGCATCGCTCGTTTTGATTGTTTTAGCCGTCTATTTGGTTATCACTGCTTTGATTAAATTGAGAGGCGAAAAGCGCGGTGAATTGGTTCCCGAAAACGCTTGATTTCAAGTCAGCTCAAAAGGCTTTTTCGGCATCTAATAAAAATATAAAAAACAGTTAATTCGACTGTCTAAATTGCTGAAAATATAGTAAAATAAAGCCAACGAATTAAAGTAAAATTCAACAAAATTAGAGGACAATAAATTGGCTAAAGCAAAAACAGAATACGGTGCTGATTCGATCACGGTTTTGGAGGGACGCGACGCGGTTCGCAAGCGTCCGGCGATGTATATCGGCTCGACCGGCGATATCGGTCTGCATCACTTGGTTTATGAAGTCGTGGATAACTCGGTTGACGAAGCGCTCGCCGGTTATTGCGACACGATTGAAGTCGCCATTCATATGGACAATTCAATCACCGTCGTTGATAACGGGCGCGGAATTCCCGTTGATATGCACAAGCAGGAAAAGCGTTCCGCCGCCGAAGTCGTAATGACGATTCTTCACGCGGGCGGAAAGTTCGATTCAAATTCTTACAAAGTTTCCGGCGGTCTGCACGGCGTCGGCGTCTCCTGCGTCAACTTTTTAAGCGAATGGTTAAAGCTCGAAATCTGGCGCGACGGCAAGACTTACGAAATGGAATTTCGCGCCGGCATTCCGGTCGGGTCGCTCAAACAAACCGGCACGACGAAAAAGCGCGGGACGAAAATCACGTTTTTACCGGACGCGACGATTTTCGACACGAGCATTTACAGCTTTGAAAAATTGTCCGAACGGCTTCGGGAAAAAGCGTTTTTGAACAAAGGCATTCGCATTTTTATCAAAGACGAGCGCGAGGACCCGGAGAAATCGCATGAGTTTTATTACAAAGGCGGCATCGCCGAATTCGTGAAACATCTCAATAAAAATAAAGTCGCGCTGCACGAAGACCCGCTTTATTTCGAGAAAGTGGCGGACGATTTATCAATCGAAATCTCGATGCAGTATAACGACACTTACGACGAAAAGATTTTCACCTTCGCCAACAACATCAACACGGTTGACGGCGGAACGCATCTGTCGGGTTTTCGCGGCGCGATAACCCGCACGATTAACAACTACGCGCAGAGTTCGGGCTTATCAAAAGATTTCAAAACTGCTCTTTCCGGCGACGACGTGCGTGAAGGATTGGTTGCCGTCATCAGCGTCAAATTGCCGCAGCCGCAGTTTGAAGGTCAGACGAAGGGCAAACTCAACTCTGATGTGAAAGGCGCGGTCGAATCGTTTCTAAACGAAAAACTCGGCGAATTTTTCGAGCAGAACCCGAGTGTCGCCAAAAAAATCGTCGGCAAAGCCGTTGACGCAGCGCGTGCGCGTGAAGCGGCTCGCAAAGCAAGAGAAATCGTTCGCAAAAGCGTTCTTGGCGGCTCGACTCTGCCCGGAAAATTAGCGGACTGTCAGGAAAAAGACCCGGCTTTATCGGAACTTTATCTTGTCGAAGGCGATTCAGCGGGCGGCTCAGCCAAACAAGGGCGCAACCGCAAAAATCAAGCGGTTCTGCCTTTAAAGGGTAAAATCCTGAACGTCGAAAAAGCGCGTTTCGATAAAATGCTTGGACACAGTGAAATCAAGGCTTTGATTACCGCGCTCGGCACTGGCATCGGCAAGGAAGATTTTGACGCGCTGAAACTTCGTTATCACAAAATCTGCTTGATGGTTGACGCGGACGTTGACGGTTCGCATATCAGAACCCTGCTACTGACGTTTTTCTACCGGCAGATGCCGGAGCTTATCGAGCAAGGATATATTTATCTCGCGCAGCCGCCGCTTTATAAAGTTAAGCGGGGACGAAAAGAGGAATACATCAAAGACGAGCCGGAAATGTTTCAGTATATGATGCGGATGGCGACCAACGATTTGACGGTCGCCTCAAACGGCAAAACATTCGGCGGACGCGAAATCTCCAAAGCGCTGGGGCAGACGGTCGAATACAAACGCTATTCGGAACGCTTTGCCCGTCGACTCGGCAATGATGAAAAACTGCTTCACGTTTTGCTCGACGCATTCGGCGGCAAAGACGGCGTTCTTGTAAAAAACCGAGTCAAACTTCGTCAGGTTTTCGAGCAGGAGGAATTGATGGCGCAAATCGAAGGCGCCGTCGCCCGCGCCGGTTACAAAACCGAATTGATGACTGACGAAGAACACGGTTTGGCGGAAATCGAAATTTCGATGCCGAACGGTCAGGCGATTTTATTCGATTGGAATTTGGCAAGCTACGTCGAATTTCAAAAAGCCATCGAGCTGAAAAAATCGCTTGAATTAGATTTTCCCGCGCCGTTTCAAATCGGCGAAAACGGTAAATCAGAAACGCTCGCCACGCGCGAAGATTTGCTCGAACGGGTAATGACGATGGCGAAAAAGGATTTGGCAATTCAGCGTTACAAAGGTTTGGGCGAGATGAACCCCGAACAGCTTTGGGAAACGACGATGGACCCTGAAAAGCGAACGTTGCTGCAAGTTCGCATCGAAGACGCGATCGAAACCGACCAAATTTTCACCGTCCTGATGGGCGACCAGGTTGAACCGCGCCGCAAGTTTATCGAAGACAACGCGCTCGATGTGAAAAATCTTGATGTGTAACTTTTCTACAAATAATCCGAATAAAAAGGCGACCATTTCAGTCGCCTTTTTATTTTTTATCGCCCCGAAAACTCGCTTTCGGTTTAATCAAAATGCTAATCTCAAAATATAGAATTTATGTTCGAGAATTTTACTAAACCGCGCCGCGTCGTTATCACGGGTTTCGGCTGCGTTACGCCAATCGGCATTGGACGCGAAGATTTTTGGAAATCTTTGCGGACGGGAAAAAGCGGCGTCGGTCAAATCGAAAGTTTTGACACCGCCGATACAAAAGTGAAAATTGCAGCGGAAGTTAAAAATTTTGATTGGGAAGCCGAATTAAATCCGAAAGACAGAAAACACGTCGCGCGCACGGTTCCACTCGCGCTTCGGGCGGCGCGCGAAGCAGTTATGGACGCGCGAATCGAATTTGAAAATTTCACGCTTGGCGAAAGACAAAACTTTGGCGTGATTTTAGGAACCGGCGGCGGCGGGCTGGCTTTTACCGAGCGGCAATACCGATACTGGTTCACGGGCGAAGAAAAAAAGGCGAGCCTTTACACGATTCCGGCTTCGACGCACGGCGGTTTGTCGTCGGAACTCTCGATGGTTTTCGGACTGCACGGACTCTCGCACGTCGTTTCGACCGGCTGCACGAGTTCGACCGACGCGATGTTTTACGCCGCGCAGAACATCGCGCTCGGCAAGCAGAATTTTATGCTGACCGGCGGCGTTGATTCGCCGCTCGCGCTCGGCATTTTGAAGGGGTTTGATCTAATGACGGTTCTGACCGACGGCTGGAACGACGCGCCCGAACGCGCTTCGCGCCCGTTTTCAAAAGACCGTTCGGGAATCGTTTTGGGCGAAGGCGCGTGGATTTACGTTTTGGAAAGTTTGGAAAGCGCGCAAACGAGAGGCGCGAAAATTTACGCGGAAATCGCCGGTTACGGCTCGACCTGCGACGCATATCACCGTGTTCGATTGGAAGAAAACGGGGTCGAACCTGCCCGCGCAATGACGCTGGCGATGGCGGATGCAGGTCTCGCGCCTGAACGAATTGATTACGTCAATCTGCACGGAACTTCGACGCAGTTAAACGACCGAATAGAAACCGTGAGCATCAAAAACGCCTTCGGCAAACACGCTTACCAATTAAAAATGTCGGCGACGAAATCGCAAATCGGACATCCGCAGGGCGCGTCGGGCGCCGCCGGAATCGGTGCGACGCTGCTTGCCTTAAAAGAAAGCGTTATCGCGCCGACGATAAATTTAGACGTGCCTGATGCTGATTGCGATTTAGACTACACGCCGAACATGGCGCGAGAAGATACGGACGTAAAAATCGCTTTGTGCAATTGCATCGGCTTCGGCTCGAAGAACTCGGCGCTAGTTTTGAAGGAAGTTGAAGTCTGATGCCGGAATTAATGTGCCGCCCGCAAACGGCGTTTAGCCTGCAACTACAAAGAGACTACTTAAGAAAAAAGGCGTCGGACGGCGAGGCAGAATGGTTCGCTCCTCCGGCGGCTGATTTGAGAAATACCGGCGACATTTAATTTGCAGGTTGAAATGAAGTAGGGCGAAACTAGCTATACACAAATTCAGGGTGAAAAGACCCATTGATAACAAAGTCGCTGTTTCGCCCTTACGTTCATTGGAATTGTTATGCCGTCCGTTATATTTTAAGACCGCCCTTGCAATAGCAAAATACGAAATCGCGCTCTACCTTCGTCAACTACAACATTCGACTTATGGAGAACGAGCTATGCTTCGGCAGTTGTCGGATCAATGATAGTTTTAACTTCCGATACCTGATTCGCCGGAAACTCACCTTGACGTGCGTGTTCTCGAACCATTTCTTCATTTGGCGCAATATAAACGCAGTATATTTTGTCATCGGTAACGTAACTTTGAACCCACTGAACCTGCGAACCCATTCGGTTCAATACGCCGCAAGACTTTTGCGAAATAGCTTGAAGGTCTTGCGCGGACAATTTTCCGGCTTCAGGAATTTCACGCTCAATTACATATTTCGGCATAAACACATCTCCTTTCAGAAAGCAATTTGTTCTCAAACAATAGAGAAATCAAAATATCATATATCGTTGTTGCACATCCAGTACCGTTTGGGAAAACTGAGAAGCCGCCGAACGGCTGAGATGACGTGGGCAAAAACCAGCTACACACAAACTGCGGGTTAAAAAGAACCATTATAAGAAAGTCGCTGTTTTTCCTCACGCCCATTGAATTCCTATGCAAAGTCAAATGTTAAGCTGCGGCATTCAGTAGTCGCAGTTTGCGATTATAAAGTCGCTCTTCCAAATACCAGTAGTCCAACTCTTTCTTCAACATTACGAAAACTATCGTCAGCAGCTTTCGCGCCCGCCCGCGCAAATCGCTTTGCCCGAACCTTTCTCACGTTTCTTCTTTTGATAGAAACTCATCAGCGGCGTTTGCGTCCGGTTGACCATCGAGAGAACCGCCCGAATTGCTACCGTCCGCAGCCGCTTTCTGCCCTGCTTGGTGATATGCCCTTGCCTAGTCGTTTCATTCGATTGTCTGACGCTCGTCGCCAAGCCCGAATAAGCGACCAGTTGCTTGCTTGTTTCAAACAACTCAATCGAGCCGATCTCAGCTAACAGACTGATCGCCGACAGCAGATTCATTCCGTGCAGTTGCAAAAGGCGTTTGATTCCTTTCAAAGTTTTGCCCAACCGCACGATTTCATCTTCCAGTCGCCCGACCTCCTGATCGAGTTCGTCAATCTGTCGTAACGCTGCCGTCAAGATGACCACATCGGCTGCCGATAAGTCATCGCGCTTCCGCAATCGCTCGCGTGCCACCTTACTAGCAAACGCTGCGCGTGAAAGCGCAATCCCGTTTCTGGTCAAAGCGCCGTGTCCGAGATTCTTTAGTTTGGTTCGCACGCCGACCAGCGTTTCCCGTGCCTGTAGCAGATGTCGCAACTGACGCACTTTTTCCGATGGCACCGGGACTTCCGGCAAATGGTCGAGTTTCAAAAAACGAGCCAAAGCCAAAGCGTCGGCTTTGTCGGTTTTCTTCTTCGACTTGGCGATCACCGAAAAACGATAAGTGTCAACCAATACCACGCGACTGACAAATGCTTTGATCTGGTCGTAAAAATAGTAGATGTTCTGCGTCACTTCGACCGCCAGCGCATCTTCTTTTTTCAACTGTCCGGTGAAACGAGTGATGCCCGCTTTAGAAAGCGGAAAAGTTTCCAAACTGGAAGTGTCGTCTTCGTTCAAAAAGCAAACGACAAAATTCGTTTTATGTAAATCAACTCCGATATGTCTCACAAGTCTTGTTCCTCCTTCTTTCGGAGGCTCTTGATAAACAAAAGACCCTTGATCGGTGTATTTCCACGCTCCTATTCGGGCTTCTCTCTGCCCATACCGTGTTGCGGGTCAGGGTTCAAAATTGGTCACACTGTTGGTCGGGATCGTCTCTAAAAAAAGCGTCCCAAAATCATTGCCGACCCTCACCCTGTCTTTTGTTTGCGACCTCCTAAGTTGTCACAAACAATCATACGCCGATTCTTTTGTTTGTATCACGACCTGTTGGGCTGCCCGTTATGGAAAAACGACGACTGCGTTTTGTATCGGCATTTCCATTTGACGTTTGCTCTCAGCCTTCGGGTCAGGACGAAATTCTCCATTGACACGCTCGGCGGTCGTATTCGCGACGCCCTGCAGCAAAAATGAGTTGAAGACATACGGCACGCCTTCAGCAGCGAACGGCGATGCGGCATTTGTAATATGAAAATGAAGATGCGGCATACCGGAATTACCGGAATTACCGACCAAGCCCAGAACTTGACCGCGTTTGATTTTATCTCCGACTTTAACCTTAAGGCTTTGCGGCTGCAGATGAGCATACAAAGCGAAACGCCCCCGTCCGATGTCGAGCAGGACAAAATTACCAGCAATAGTGTCAACAGTAATCGGCACTGCCCGCTCTTTCGTTCGCGGAACATTTTCCGGGATGCCGTCTTTTACGCCGACGACAACCCCATCGGCATCGGCGAGCGCTTCCGCGCCGTAACCGTAATAATTCGCGTTTTGCGATAAATCCCCGCCGCGAGCAATGTGTCCGTCGTCTCCAAATTTCACCCAGTCGGCAGCGAAGCGCTGCGCGATTCGAGCCTGCCCGCCTATTGGAATTATCGCGTGGCGATGACCCGTATCATTGGACAAGCCATTACCGGCTGCCCATCGCCCGCGTAAAGGCGAACCGATAACTAAAGGTTTATCATTTTGAACCCCAACGCGCGTTCCTTCGACGGTCAACTCTTTATCGCCGGAATCAGCGGCAGTCGGTTTGAAGAAGAGGCGATGGCGCAAGGCAGTCGGAGCGTTCGACGCATCAGTGCTAATCATCAGAAACACCATTGCCCGCTTTCCGCCGCCGATAACATTCTTTTCTTTTGAATCGGGATTAGGGTTAATAAGTCCCAGACGCTTGTTAAGCTCCGCGTCTCGATAACTCGCCAGCGAAGCGGTTCGGGCATCATCAGCAAGAACCTCAACGCCGGTCAAAACGAGATTCGCCTCGCTGAAATTGGTAATATGGAGTTCATACACCAAATTCACCTTGTCCATTGCTTTGACCGGAATCGGGGCAAAAGGAACATCAAAAACAACTGGAACAGGGTTTGATGATTGCGCGTTCACTTGACTCATATGCAGTCCGCAACCTAACGTTATGACGACGATGAAAAAAAGTTTGATTTGTAATTTGATTGTTTTCATTAAAAGCCTCCAAAGAAGTAATTACCGCGCATCACTGTGATGGTCAAGAAAAACAAGAGATAAAACTCTCTTTCATCCCTCCATTTTTGATTTTCAACTGTTTTTCAAACTCTAGCGGACTCAAATAATTTAGACTTGAATGCCGACGGATGCGATTGTAATAGCCTTCAATGTAACTAAAGATTTCCGACCGCGCCTGTTCGACCGATTCAAAGCTGCCGCCTTCGACAAGTTCCGCCTTAAAACGCGAAAAGAAGCTCTCCGCCTTAGCGCGTTATCGCAAGCAGTTTCCCTTGCTGCTCATACTTTGCCGAAAGCCGTGAATATAAAGCAGTCGTCGAAACTCGACCGAAGCATATTGACTGCCGCGATTCCTCGGTGAATAATCGCGCCTTTTTTGAGTAAACCGCCACGCCGCGCTTGGTTGAAAGCGTCTGGCACAAGCTGCGCCGTCATTCGCTCGGAGACTTGCCAACCGACAATCCGGCGAGTGTATTTATCCTGAAAAGTTGCCAGATAACAGAACTTTCCATTTTGAAGCGCCAGATATGTGATGTCGCCGACAATCACTTGTCCTTTTTCGATTGGCTCACCCGCCGCCTTCAACAGATTCGGATTGTATCCGACTCCATCTCCAACTCGATAATGCGTTTGCGCATCTCTATTTCTCTTGATCAATGCGCGCCGTTTACCGACAGAATCTCTTTCTGCCTACGGCAGTTTGAATGGTGTTTTCGTTGACCCCGATTTCCCTTGATATTGAAGAAACCGACTGACCGTCCAAATATTTCTTAACTGCTTGTTTCTTAAAATCTTTATCGTATTTTTTCATCCTCTCATTTTACAGAGAGTTTTTTCTCTTGAAAAATTAAACCATCTCAATAATCCGTCGGCAAAGAAAGATTGATTAAATGCCTGCCGCAAATTTCATTTAACCGAATTTTTGCTTCAGTTTTGCGGCATACCGGCGGCTTACCGTAAACGATTCGCGGGAATTTTGCAGGTAGATTTGATACGAGCGATTAAACCAGCTTTCGACCCGTTCAACCGCTTCGAGATTAACTATGGTCGCGCGGTGAATGCGGGCGAAGTATTTTTCCGGCAATCTTTCCTCCCATTCGCGGAGCGGTTTTTCGATTAAAAATTTTCGTCCTTTAATAGTAAAAACTTCCGTGTAATCTCCCGAAGAATTAATATGCGAGATTGAATTGATTTTGAGAAAAAATGAATGCTCTCCGGTTTCAACCAGTAACCGATCATCAAATTCAAGCGAACGCAAAGGACTTTGGTTGTTAATTTGCGGTTTTTTCCCTTCGGCATTCAAAAGCTTTTCAATCGTTTGTCCGAGCCGGTCGGGGTTAACCGGCTTCATCAGGTAATCGAGCGCGTTAACTTCAAAAGCCCTGAGCGCATAGGCGTCAAACGCGGTAACGAAAATCGTTTTGAAAGCCGCGTCGGTTTGTTCCAAAAGGTCGAAGCCGTTCTCTCCCGGCAATTGAATATCCAGAAACACGACTTCCGGCTTTGCGGTTTCAATAATTCGTCCGGCTTCGGTTAAATTCTGCGCTTCGCCGACAATTTCGATTTCCTTGAAAGGCGCTAACAGCAAACGCAGCTCTTTTCGCGCTAAACGTTCGTCATCGACAATGAGACATTTCAAATTATTAACCATTCTAAAAAAGATGAAATAAAAATTCTCGAAACGTTAATTTCTCGCCGTCCGAATCGTAATTTGGGCGCGGACCCAGCCGCTTTCTTCAAACAATCTGAAATCGCTTTGTCCGGGAAACAATTTTTCGAGCCGGCGACGCACGTTTTCAAGACCGATTCCGAAACCATCGGGATTTTCGCTTACCCGACCAGTGTTGGCTACTTCAAGATAAAGCGCATTTTCCTTAACCGCGCCCGACACGCGGATTCGCAGCGGGCTACGGCTGCCGTTCAATCCGTGTTTGACCGCGTTTTCGACGAGCGGGTTAAGCAGATAGCAAGGAACCGAAAATTCTTTCGCCGCTTGTTCGACTTCAAATTCGATGTCTAATCGATCTTCAAAGCGCGCCTTTTCGATTGCCAGATAATTACGCGCCGCTTCGATTTCTTCCGCCAGCGGAACTTCTTTGGCGGCGCTGTTTTGCAGAGAATGGCGCAAAAATTCAGCCAGGTGCGTGACCATTTGCCGGGCGCGCCCGGCATCTTCGTCAATCGAGGCGCGAATCGAATTCAAAGAATTGAAAAGAAAATGCGGGTTGATCTGGTAACGCAGCATTTCGAGCTGCGCTTGATTGGCAAGCGCCGACGCCCGCAGAGAATTTTCCCGCTCGGTCTGCCACGCCCGCCAGTATTTGACGCCGAAATAAACGGCGCTCCAAGCCGCCAAAGTCATCGCGTAATCGAGCGCGACGCGCGGGAAAAGCACGAGATACTTGGGAACGGTAAAATTCGCTTCGGTCAAACTGTAATAAAAGCCTTCGAGGGTCGCCCAGACGCAGCCGAGAACGATCGCCGCACCGAGAACCAAAAAAATTAACAATTGAATTGAAAATTTACCCCCGAATCGTTTGTAAACCGGACGCAGCGCGAAAGAAGTTAAACAGAATCCGACGAGCGACCGGAAAGCTTTAAGATAAAACAGCGGCAGAAAGTTTTCCGGCGTGACGACGGTTAAAAAAGTGATGTAAATCATCACCAGATAAAGCGTCCAGCCGATTGATTGCGCCAACCAGAAAGAAGATGTTTGTTTTTCCAAAGCTCGCAGCACAATGTTATATTTCGTTTGCCGGTTTCGGTTTAATTCAACACGGAAAGCGTAATGTCTTTTTCAGTCGGCTTTGATTTTCAACGATACGAATTAAAAATTATTGTAGAATTTCTTTGCTTTCGATTTTAAATCAAGGCTTTAAAGGCGAAGAATCGCCGCTCTCTCGAACGATTTTAACACTTTTCGGGTCAACCGTGATTTCCCGCAAACGCCTCGCCACTTCCGGCGGCATCGATTGCTGAAATCGCCCGCCGAGATGTTTCGCCAAAAACTTTTCCGCCGCGGCGAGCATCGCCATATTGTTGACGGGGCGCGCGAAACCGTGTCCTTCGTCAGGCGCGACGATATATTCGACCGGGAAACTCCGGTCTCGAAGCGCAGTGACGATCTGGTCGGCTTCGCGTTTATTCACCCGCGGGTCGTTTGCGCCCTGCACGACGAGCAGCGGAGTTTTGATTTTATCGGCTGAATTGAGCGGCGATTGTCTTACGAGCTGCGCTTTGCCATCGGGCGTGTTCGGATTGCCCATCCGTTCATAAAATCGCTGCCGCCGGGCTTCCCAATAAGCGGGAAACGATTCGACTAGAGTTATCAGATTCGACGGCGCGACGATGGCGGCCGCCGCCGCATATAAATCCGGCGTGAATGCGACGCCTGCCAAAGTCGCGTAACCGCCGTAAGAGCCGCCCATAATGCCGACGCGCTTCGGGTCGGCGATGCCCAGCCCGACCAGGTGTTTGACGCCCCACGTCAAATCGTCCTGCATTTTATCGCCCCATTGGAGGTTTCCGGCATTCAGGAATTTCTTGCCGTAGCCGGTCGAACCGCGAAAGTTCGGCTGCAAAACGGCGTAGCCGCGGTTTGCCAGAAACTGCGAGAATTGCTCGTAGCCCCAGTTGTCGCGCGCCCACGGTCCGCCGTGAGGAAACACGATAACCGGCAGATTTTTTGCCGCCGCGCCTTTCGGCAGCGTCAAATACGCCGGAATCTCCAGCCCGTCCGAGGACTTGTAATGTATGGCTGTCCGCCGGGCTAAATGCTCGCGCGGCAATCGTGCGTAAATGCGGTATTGCAGCGCGAGTTTTTTACGCCGGCGGTCGTAAAGATAAGTTGCTCCCGGCTCGGTATCGCTTTCGGCGGTAATCAACCAGGTTTGTTCGTCGCGGGTTGAATTGTTAAATTCGATTTCCGCTCCCGGCAGGCGGTTTTGCAGCCGTTTGTATTCGGTTTCAAAGTTTTTGTCACTGAAACGGCGGCGCGGGCGCTCGTCGTTATATGACGTAAAAAGAATGTCGCCCGTCACGTCCGAGAAAAACACGCCGCCCAAATCGACGCGATTCTTCGGGTCGCTTTCAATGATTTGTTCTTTTCCGCTTTCCGTATCAAGCAAAACGAGCCTGGTTAAATCAATTCCTTCGCCTTTGTTCGTCCTCAAATACACGCGCTCGTTGTCTTTATGAAAACGCACCGGAATGCAGGTTTCGGAAAGTTTGCACGAGTATATTTTTGACAAGCCGGTTGCCCCGACGCGAAGAATTTCACTATCGCCGTTTGCCGCCGAGCGCCGAACCAGCCGAAGATTGTCCGAGTTGTCGAAGTACCATTCGGTCAAGCGTTCCGTGTTCCGAAGCACTAAGCGCCGTTCGCCGGTCGAGATTTTGACTTTGTAAAGATCGTGCCACGCCGGGTCGCGCTCGTTAAGCGCCACATAAATCACGTCCGGCTCCGACTTGGACACGAGGTAAACTTCGGCGCGAACATTTTTCGCTTCCGTCAGATTGCGGGCGCTCGGAACTTCTGCCCCCGCCGCGGGTTTCTCGGCGAGACTGACGGCATAAACATTGAGATTTTCGTTGCCGCCTCGGTCCTGCACGAAAAGAATGTATTTACCGTCGGCTGACCAAGCGAAATTCGGAATCGGTCGGCGAGCGTCGTCCGTGATCGGGCGCGCCGACTCGAACGGTTCGTTAACGCTTTTAACCCAAATGTTGCGCGTTCCTTTATACGGTTTTAAAAACGCGATGTATTTCCCGTCCGGCGAAATTTCGGCACCGCTCACCTCCGGATTGCCGAAGAAAAGATCCCGGTCAATCAGTGGCGTTTGAATTTCGTGCCGAGCCAAAACTCCAAAGGTAAGGGTGAAAATTAATAGCGCCGATAAAGATAATCGTTCTGTTGTTCGGCACAAACGAACTTGTTTAAGATTGACGTATTTCATACGGGTAAACTTACGAATAAGTGGTGGCGGTTTTGACACCGTCGAAGAATGAATATTGAAAAATACTTTTACTGTTTTGCCTCTGAAAACTTGGCTGAGATATTACCGATTCGACTTCGGCAGAGTTTGCCAGATGACGTTGACGATCATCCATTTGCCGTTGTATTTCGCCAAATGAATATAATCAATTCCCCAGCTAGCCGTTAATTTCGCG
>CADCUR010000238.1 GCA_902805935.1 uncultured Pyrinomonadaceae bacterium | reverse complement strand
ATTCATCCCGGCGAACGGCGCGTTGCGGCAACTCCGCAGACGGTTTTGCGCCTTTGTAAATTAGGTTTTGAAGTAGTGATTGAAACTGGTGCAGGACGCGAGATTGATTGTTTCGACAGCACTTATAAAGAAGCCGGTGCATTGATAATTGACGACGTAAAAGAACTCTGGGCTTCGTCAGATGTAGTCATAAAAGTTCGCCCGCCGGAGCAAAACACGACGCTTGGTATTCACGAGGCTGATTTAGTGCGCGAAGGCGGCTGGCTTGTTGGATTCGTCTGGGCGGCGCAAAACAAAGAACTTTTACAGTTGCTTGCGACGCGAAGGTCAACCGTTTTTGCGATGGATAGCATTCCACGCATCACAAGAGCGCAGAAAATGGATACGCTCAGCGCAATGGCGAATATCGCTGGCTATCGCGCCATTATCGAAGCGGCGAATCATTTTTCGAGATTTTTCGGCGGGCAGATAACTGCAGCAGGACGAATTGACCCCGCAAAAGTTCTGGTCATCGGCGCGGGAGTTGCGGGACTTTCGGCAATCGGGACGGCTCGTAGCTTAGGCGCAATCGTCAAGGCTTTCGATCCACGTTCGGCGACATGCGAGCAGGTGAAGAGTATGGGCGCGGAATTTCTTGAAGTTAGTGTCGCCGAAGAAGGAGAAGGAAAAGGCGGCTACGCAAAGGAAATGAGCGATGCTTTTCTGCGGGCTGAAATGGCTTTGTTCGCGCAGCAGGCGATGGAAGTTGATATCATCATTACGACCGCTCTAATTCCGGGAAAACCTGCGCCGAAGCTGATTACAAAGGGAATGGTCGAGAGTATGAAGCCCGGCTCGGTGATTGTTGACCTCGCGGCGGAACAGGGCGGAAACTGCGCAATGACCGAGCCGGGCGAAGTGGTCGTGCACAAAGGCGTGAGCGTTATCGGCTACACCGATTTGCCGAGCCGGATGGCGAGTTTGTCGAGCCAGCTTTACAGCGCGACGATTGTTGCTCTACTCGAAGAATTGCGGGCGGAAGACGGCAGTTTAACGGTTAACTTCGAAGACCAGATTCAGCGCGGCGCGCTCGTCGCGCACGAAGGGAAAATCACTTATCCGCCGCCGACACCGCCGCCCGCGCCCGAACCCGGAGTTGCGACGCACAGCGCGGCAAACGTCGTCGCTCAAACGAATAAAACACAGTCGGCGCACGAAACCGAATCGAGCGTCAATCCGCTCTGGCTGGCTCTCATCGGCATCGCTTTAATCGGCATCGGTCTCGTCGCTCCGGCTTCGACGCTCTCGCATTTTACGGTTTTTATGCTCGCCTGCTTCGTCGGTTGGCAGCTCGTCTGGAGCGTCAAACCCGCGTTGCACACGCCTTTGATGAGCGTCACCAACGCCATCAGCGGCATCATTCTGGTCGGCGGAATGCTCCAACTTTCCGGCACAAATTTTAATTTGACAACGATTCTCGGCGCAATCGCCGTGCTGATTGCCGCCATCAACATCGCCGGAGGATTTCTGGTAACAAATCGAATGCTGGCAATGTTTCGGAAGTGAGAATAATTTTTGTTGCTTGAATTTTCTGTCTGTTGTATGTCTGAATTACTTACTGCAAACGATTTAGCTTGTAAAACCTCTGGCGAAGTAAAAACTTGGTTTGAAAATGTGTCATCGGGAAATATAAAAACTCATGCCGAATTTAATTGGCTTGGGCTTGCATTTGCAACAGGTTCAAATGCGCGTGATTTTGCAAGAAAA
>CADCUR010000237.1 GCA_902805935.1 uncultured Pyrinomonadaceae bacterium | reverse complement strand
CCTCGGCGATGTTTGTTTACGCTTTGGCAAAAGGCGTTCGTCAAGGAAACTTGCCCGAAAAATATTTAATCACGGCGCAAAAGGGTTGGGCTGGAATTAAGAAGGAATTCATCAAGGAATTGCCCGACGGAAACCTCGATTGGGAAGGCACAGTTTCGGTTTCGGGACTCGGCGGAAAACCGTATCGCGACGGAAGCTACGAATATTATATGAGCGAAAAGCTCCGCACAAACGACGCTAAAGGCTTGGGTCCGGCGGTAATGGCGGCTGTCGAAATGGAAAATCTCGAACGCGGTCAAACGGGCAAAGGCAAAACCGTCGTGATTGATTCTTATTTCAATGATGAATGGAAAAAAGGCGCGAACGGCAGAATGATTCAGTGGCATTACACTTGGGACGAAATGGCAAACGGCGGTTATTCGCTCTGGGGAAATCTTTTCCGCAGCTACGGCGCGCAAACCGAAACACTTGAAGACGCGCCGACCGCAGCGAATCTGAAAAATGCCGATGTTTACATCATTGTTGATCCTGACACAGAAAAAGAAACCGAAAAGCCGAATTTCGTTTCGGCGAATGACGCCAAAGCCATTGCCGATTGGGTCAAAGCGGGCGGCGTCCTGGTTTTAATGCACAACGATTTCGGTAACGCAGAGTTTGATAATTTCAACAATCTCGCCAAGCAATTCGGAATTGAGTTCAATAAAGACGGCAAATATCGCGTGCAGAATAATAATTTTGTCGAAGGCAAGGTCATGACGAACGCGAATAACCCGATCTTTAAAACGCCGAGTCAGCTTTTCCTCAAGGAAATCGCGACTTTGACAGTTTCGTCACCGGCGAAAACCGTTTTGGAAGCAGACGGAAACAAAATTATGGCAATCGCCAAATTTGGCAAAGGCACGGTTTTCGCGCTCGGCGATCCATGGATTTACAACGAGTATATTGACGGACGAAAACTGCCTGCCGAATATGAAAATTTTAAGGCGGCAAATGATTTAAGCTTTTGGCTTTTGAAACAAGCGCGTTCAAAAAAATAACGTTTCGGAAGATTTTTCAGAAGTGATTTTGTCTTCATCCGATGAAATTGGTTACTGGCTGCAAATATTTGCAAGAACGCTTATATGAAGGTTGCAGGTAAACTTTTTACTGCGAAAGTTGATTTTTAATTTATGACAAAAAATATCATTAAGACTTTGTTTTTAACTTTTGCCTTGTCAATTGTCGGCTTCGCTCAAACGCGCCAGCCTTCCGCGCCGATTCGTCCGTTCGTCGTGAAAACGAAACAATCTTTGGCGGATTTAGAAAAATCTTTGCGCGGCGAAAATAAAGTCGAAGATTTAACCGGCGGCGCGGGAACGCAGCTCCGCGTCGCCGTGCAGCACGACGAAAAACGCGAAACGGCGGAAGCGGAATCGCACGACGATTCCGACGACGTTTATTACGTTTTGGAAGGCGCGGCAATGCTCACGCTCGGCGGTCGGCTTGAAAATCCGCGGGAAGCCTCAGCGGGAGAATGGCGAGCGGCGCGCATCGTCGGCGGGCAAACTTTTGAACTCAAAAAAGGCGATTTGATCGTCGTGCCGCGTGGAACGCCGCATCACCGCGTCAACGCTAAAGGAAAAGAATTTTCGCTGATTCTGATCAAAATTTTCGCCGAGCCGATAGCCGCGAAGAACTAAACTTGTTTTTGGAATTTTCGACAAAATAATTCAACTGAGCTAGTATAAAATTAGCCGATAAAGAAGAAAGCAGTCGGTTAAAATACAAA
>CADCUR010000236.1 GCA_902805935.1 uncultured Pyrinomonadaceae bacterium | reverse complement strand
TTCGTGCGCGAGACCGGCGGAGAGTTTTCCGAGCGCCATCAATTTATCGCGTCGTTCATCCGATTTAGTGGTTTCCCGCACGCGGTCAATCATTATCCAGACGAGGCGTTCGGCTAGAACCGGCATTCGTTCGATGAGCTGCGGAAAAAGGGCGGCGGGAAAAAGCAAGCCCCGCGTGTAAATGATTGCCCGACCGCTTGCCGCCATCGTTTTCATCCTTGAAAAAGGAAGTTTGCCGCTTATTTCGGTCGCCGCGTCGCCGGCGCGGGCGATGTAAACGTAATCATCCAAGGAATTTTCAGAGCGTCGGGCGTGAACCTCGCCTTCGAGGTAAACGACCATCCAATCCGGCGAATCGCCTTTATGAAATATAATGTCGCCGGCAGCGTATTCACGCTCCTCGGAATTTTCAATAAACCATTCGAGCTGTTCTCGCGGCAAATCGGCAAAAACCGCAATGCGCCGCAAAGCCTCGACGCAATCAGGCATCGAATAATCAAGCGTTTCCGCCGCAGCCGTTCTCGCTTCAATTTCGGCGGCTGGGAAAGGAACACCGACGCCTTCGATAACTTCTTCTTTTGTTTCGGTAATATTCATCCTCTTACACCACTTTGCTCAAATATTGGTGGACAAAGGAAATAGCCACCGATCCTTCGCCGACGCCGGAGGCGACGCGCTTGACGCTTCCCTTGCGCGCGTCGCCGACCGCAAATATTCCGGGAACGTTTGTTTCGAGAAGGCTCGGCGCGCGGTCGAGATTCCAGCCGCGCGGCGGCTTGCCGTCGCGCAAAAGGTCTGAACCCGACAAAACGAATCCCCGTTCGTCGCGCTCGATTACGCCTTCAAGCCAATCGGTATGCGGCATCGCGCCGATTAAAATAAACAGCGAGTTTGCCGGATACCGGTTAGTTTCATTGCTTTCCGTGCAGTGAACCGAAATCGCTTCGAGGCGTTCTTCGCCATGCGCTTCAACAACCGACGAATTGTATTCGACCTGAATATTCTCGGTTTGTTTGATCTGGTCGATCAAATACTGCGACATCGAAGCGCCCAGCGACGCGCCACGCACGAGCATGACAACTTTTCGGGCGTAAAGTGAAAAATACATCGCCGCCTGTCCGGCGGAATTCGCTCCGCCAATGATATAAACGTCCTCGTCCCTGCACGCCATCGCTTCGGTCATCGCCGCGCCGTAATAAATACCCGCGCCCGTCAAGCGTTCAATTCCGGGCGCGTCAAGTTTGCGCCACTGCACACCCGTCGCTATTAAAAGAGAATGGCAATTGATTCTGCTTCCGTTTGTTAATTCGATACAGCGATAACTGTCTTCGACACAGATTTTCGCCGCTTCCGCCGCCAAAATTTCAACGCCGAAACGCTTTGCCTGAGCTACGGCTCGGCGCGTCAAATCGCCGCCGGAAAGCCCCGCCGGAAATCCGAGATAATTCTCGATTTTAGAACTCATACCGGCTTGCCCGCCCGGCGCTTCCCGCTCGATCATAATCGTCCGCAAACCTTCTGAAGCTCCGTAAACCGCCGCCGCCAGTCCCGCCGGACCGCCGCCGACAATCACCAGATCGTAAAATTCTTCGGTCGCGTGCGTTTTAAGCCCGACTTTTTCGGCAACCTGTATCGGTTCTGGCTTTGCCATTCTGGTTCCGTCGGGGAAAATCAAAAGCGGCAGATTCGATTTTTCTTCCCGGTCGAGCGAATCAATTAATTGTTTGACTTCCGCGTCCGTTTCCGCCGTCTCGACATCGAGCCAGCGGTAAGGAATATGATTGCGAGC
>CADCUR010000235.1 GCA_902805935.1 uncultured Pyrinomonadaceae bacterium | reverse complement strand
AGTAAAGCAGAACAACGCCGTCTTTGAGCGGCGCACTTTGATAATTTGACGGAAAGGTTGCATAACCAAGAATTCCGTTGCTCGGATTACAAGTATATATATTTAAGTCGTCTGCTGACGAGGCGGGATCACGCAACGCAGTTTTCATCGCCGTTTCCTCCGAGCCGTAACAGCCGTTAAACCAAGTCGGATTCGAGATGCGAGTGGTTTTAACTAGATTGAACGACCAGCCCCAACTACGAAATGCATCGTTTAAGACAATCATCTGGTCGGCTATCATCGTGTCGGTAACGTTGCCCGTGCTGCCATTGGTGACAACGTGAAAATAGACATTAATGATGCCGCCCGGTACATTCAGTTCAGGACTAACACGAAGCGATTTGAAATCATTCTCCGCCGCGAAGATTTTCTCCGGGTTGTGGTCGGTTCCGCAGAAACGGTCGCCTTTGAAGACGAGGGGTTGAATGGCTTTGTCGAGTTCGTCCTGTTTGGCAGACTCGGCGTTCGAGACGTATCGGGTGATTCCGAAAATTGCCAGCGTGATGGCGAAAAGGCTGAAAACAGCTGCTACTGCGCGTAATTTATTCATTGTCGGTTCATACTCCTTTGAAAATTAAATTTATAGAAAAGCGAAATATTTAACGTAAATTACCGACAAAAATTTTTGCGTGCGAGAGAAATGATATATGTTTTCGGCAGGGCGCGTCAACCGAATATGGCAAGAAATCAGCCGTTCGTTGAAAAATAACGGCAGTTCGGCTATAAAGTTTTCGCCAGCGTGAAGACATAAACCTTCTCTGCGCCGCTTTTCTTTAGAACCTTCGCGCAGTTGGAAACAGTCGCGCCGGAGGTGAAAACATCATCAACCAGCAAAACTTTTGCGCCTTTGATAAACTTCGGGCGTTTCACTTCAAACGCATTTTCGACGCTCGCCGCCCGTGCCTTGCCGTCCATTCCGACGCGGTGTATCGGCGTATGAATTCGACGAACAAGGCTTTGTTCGTCAAGTTTAATGCCTGTTTTTTTAGCAAGAATTTTGGACAAAACGGCGGCTTGGTTAAACCCGCGTTCGAGAAATCGTTTTTTTGAAAGGGGGACGGGAACAATCAGCGCGGCGTTTTGAAAGTCGGAGTTTTCGAAACGCGAAAAGAAAAGTTTTCGTAGGTTTCGAGCGACGAAAGGTTCGCGTTTCAGATGCAGAACCGAAGCTGCCAGCGCGTGTTCGTAAATGCCGACGGCTCGCGCGGCATCGTAAAAATGCTCATCGCAGCGGCGGCAGAAAGTTTGAAAATTTGATGATTTCGTTTGAAGAGACGCGCCGCATTTGGCGCATAAAGTTTCTGCGCCCGAAAAGACGTTTGTTTTCTTCCAACAGAAGCGACAGGCTACGCCGTCAGCAGAATTTTCGACCGGGTTACCGCACGCTTGACAGGCTTGAGGATAAGCGAGCGTCAGCAGGGAGTCGAAAATTTTATAAAACATAAAAAAGCGAGGACAGCATAAAAGCGGAAAAGTGAAAAAACAAATCGTCTAACAAACAAATGACTTTTTCACTCTTTCACTACTCTGTTTTTCAGCTTTTCTATTCTTCTTCGAGCAAGCCCTGTTCGACTAATTCCTGGCACTCCAGACAATAACGCGCCCAAGGCACGGCGTCGAGCCGCTTCGGATTGATTTCCTTTTCGCAGTTTTGACACGCGCCGTATTCCTGATCGGCGATGCGCTCCAACGCTTCGTTAATCAAAATCACTTGCCGGCTTTCATTTTCCGAAACCGCCAGCATTACATTCTTTGAATAATTTCTGACCGCCAAATCCACCGGATCGGGCGTTTCCGATGCGTCCACCGACAAGTCGTTGCCGCTCAGTTTAGCCATCAGAGATTCGCGTTCGGCAATAAGTCTTTCTTTAATTTTATCTGAATTCGATTTAGTCATTTTTGATATGGAAACCCCTTGATTATAGTAAAGGCGCGATATAGCTGTTCTACCAAAATAACGCGCGCCGCGTCGTGCGTAAAAGTCAGAAGCGATAAGGATAAACTAAAGTCCGCCCTTTCGACAACTCTCGGCGCGACGCCTTCCGCGCCGCCGATGACAAACGCGATTTCCTTTGATGCGCGATTTTGCCAATCTTCGATTCGAGCGGCTAATTCGTGCGATGAAACCGAGCGTCCCGTCACGTCCAACAAACAGACGAAGTTGCTTTGATTCACTTTCTCCAGAATTCGTTTGCTTTCCGTTTCCGCGCCCTCGTCGCGTAGCTCGACGATTTCGAAACGAACAAAATGCGACAGGCGCTGCAGGTATTCTTCCTGCAGCGCCCGCCAGTTTTTATCTTTTGTTTTGCCGACCCAAACGAAACGAAAATGCATTGAAATTTCAAATTTATGCTTATGCAAAAACTTCAGTTCTGCGGTTTGAAAACTCGTGTTTATTGATTAATTCCAGAATCTTGGCGGCAATTTTCTTTCCGCCTTTGTCAGACGGCTCGATAGCGTTGGCATAATCCGCGGCTTCATTACAAATCAAACGCAAGTCAATAATCGGCAAATTGTTAGCGATTGCCTGCCGAATAATTACGTCATTAAAAACCGATAAAGCTGTCACCGCAAGACGCTGGAAAATTGCTTCCGGGAAATTCGGGAAGTAAATGGTGCAAACGGCTGTTGGCAAATTTTTCAACAAAACGTTTTGCAACATTTTCTCGTAATGCCGTTCAAAAATTTCTCGCCTGTCGGCAATTTCCTTCAAAACTTCGGCTGAATTACCGGCTTTCATTTGCAGAACGTCCGAATTCATAATAGCGTTATTGCCGCCAGTGCTGATAACAAAGTGAGTCGTATTAAATGGTATATCTAATAATTGCTCCGTGACATTTTCGATCAAACTTCCGTCAACTGCTTTGAGTGTCGCCTGCCAGTCGTTCGGCAAACGTTCGCGCAAATGCGTAATTACATCTTTGCCGTTCTCGCCGACATACGCTTTATTGTCAAAAATCGAGTCGCCAAACAAAACAACGTGAGCCATAAAATATCTCAAACCTCTTTCGGAATCTCAACTCTTTTCGCGTCGCGCCACAATCTTTCCAAATCGTAAAACTCACGCGCCTTCTGCTCGAAAATATGCACGATAAAATCGCCGTAATCGAGCAGAATCCATTCGCCCGAATTGTAGCCCTCGATGCGGATGACGCGCGAGTTTAATTGTTTTTTGAGCTGTTCGTTGATTTCGTCCGAGATGGCTTGCACCTGCCGCTGGTTGGCACCGCTCGCAATGATGAAAAACTCCGTGAAGCTGGCAATCTCGCGCAAATCAATCGCCGTGATGTCGAACGCTTTTTTGTCGCTCGCGCTGGCGATGGCGAGTTTTACTTCGTCGTCCAAATCGGCGAACGGCGTTGTCGCTTCCGTAATCTCGATTGTCGCGTGCTGTAAAGATTTTTCCTGTGTCGCTTCCATAAATTGATTTGACCGATAAATGTTAAATGTAAATTTCGTATTTTTCCGCGTATTTTGCAACCGCGCGCGGCACGAGTTTATCCCAATCGCTTTCGGAAGCGCGAATCTTGCGGCGGATTTCCGTCGAGGAAACGTCCAAGTTGACGGCATCGGTGATGAAAATTCTTTGGTCTTTGGTTTTTTGTTTTCCGTTTTTCGTCAGTTGTTCTTTGTTTCCCTTTCGTAAATCAACAATTCTGTTTTTGATTTTTTCCGTAACGTGCGAAAAATTGATTTCGCTGCCGGGACGTGTGACGACGACGATGTTGGTGGCATTTAAAACCCGTTCCCATTCGCGCCAAGTATTAATCTCAGCCCACGAATCCGCGCCGATGACAAAAAAAATTTCTGCATCTTTGAATTTTCTTTTTAATTTCGTCTGCGTCTCATAAGTGTAAGGTCTTTCAGGCGCGTCGAGTTCGATTTTAGAAACTCGCAGTTTCGATTTGTCATTCGTCGCCAGCGCGAGCATCGCGTAACGGTGAAATGCCGAAGTAGGCTTTTTATCTTTTTTGTGCGGCGCGTGAAAGGCGGGAACGAAAACGAACTCGTCGAGCGCAAACAATTCGGTCAGTTTCCGCGCAATCGTCAGATGCCCGTCATGCGGCGGGTCAAACGAGCCGCCGTAAAATGCAATTCGCTTCATCGTTTAAAGAGTTTCTCGCATTAAAATCGAAAAGTTTACACAACATCCGTTTCGCGTATTTCAATTTCAGTTTGCTCGCGTTTCATTTCGTCTAATTTCTGGGCGATGAAATTAACCAATTCTTTTGTTCCCTGATTCGTCACGGCGGAAATCTGAGCAAACGGCTTGCCGTCTTTTTCCGCCGCTTCGCGCAATCGCTCCAATCGTTCCGGCTCATCGAGCGCGTCAATTTTCGTCGCCACGACAATTTGCGGGCGCGTCGCTAGGTTCGCGTCATAATTTGCTAACTCGCGGTTGATAATTTCGTAATCATCGTTTGAATCGCGCCCGGAAATCGAAGAAACATCAACGAGATGCAGAATCAATTTCGTGCGCTCGACGTGGCGCAGAAAACGGTCGCCGAGACCCGCGCCTTCCGACGCGCCTTCAATCAGTCCGGGAATGTCCGCAACAACGAAGGTTTTGTATTCGCCCAAATCAACCACGCCCAGATTCGGCTCTAAAGTCGTAAAAGGATAATCGGCGATCTTCGGTTTTGCGGCGGAGATAACAGAAATCAAAGTTGATTTTCCGGCGTTCGGAAAACCGACCAAGCCGACATCGGCGATAAGTTTCAGTTCGAGCTGTAATTCGCGTTCTTCGCCCGGTCTGCCCGTGTAATGATATTTCGGCGCGCGGTTGGTCGGCGTGGCGAAATGCTGATTTCCCCAACCGCCTTTACCGCCCTTCGCCGCTAAAAAACGTTGTCCGCTTTCCGTGAAATCGAAAAGCAAGTCTTCGGATTCGGCGTCGAAAACTTGCGTTCCGACCGGAACTTTGATCATCACGTCGGGACTGTCTTTGCCGTGCCGGTTCGAGCCTTCGCCGTGCCGCCCGCGCTCGGCGCGGTGTTCCGGGTTGTAGCGCAAGTGAAGCAGCGTGTTTAGGCTTTCGTCGGCTTCCATCCAAACGTCGCCGCCTTTGCCGCCGTCGCCGCCCGACGGTCCGCCGCGCGGCACAAATTTTTCGCGCCGAAAAGCCGTTACGCCGTCGCCGCCGTTGCCCGCCTGAACTTTGATTTTTACGCGGTCTATAAACATTTGTAATTTTCGATTTTAGATTTGCGATTGTTGATTTTCAAATCATCAAGCCAGAGAGTTGATAATCAAATCTTGCTGTTGTTTGGCAGCAACTTGATTATTAAATTTTGAACTGCAAGCAAAATGAAAACGCGCTCGCCGTGAATTAAAAAATCAGCGTGCGCGTTTTTGGAAAGTTCGCGTGCTTTGCGAATCAAACAATCGCAAATCGCAAATTGAAAATCGCAAATTTCTTAGGCTGTTTCGGCAGTGGCGATTTCCGTCGCGCCTTCGGCGTAAACGCTGATGAACTTGCCTTTTTGACCTTTGTTTTCAAATTTGACGAAACCTTCAATCAGCGAAAAAAGCGTATCGTCTTTGCCGCGACCAACGTTTTTGCCCGGCTTCCATTTCGTGCCGCGCTGCCGCGCCAGAATGTTGCCGCCGAGAACATGCTCGCCGCCGAATTTCTTTAATCCTAACCGCTGCGCGTTTGAATCGCGCCCGTTGCGTGATGAACCAACACCTTTCTTATGAGCCATAATTCGATTTGGGATTTGGGATTTGGAATTTGGGATTTAGAAAAAACTAAAAACCAAAACCAAAGACCAAAAACCTTTTCCTCCAACTAATCAATCTTGATTTCCGTATAACCTTGCCGGTGACCTTGTTTGCGTTTGTATTGTTTGCGACGTTTCTTTTTAAAGATTATGATTTTGTCGCCGCGTCCGTGACTGACGACAGTCGCTTTTAGAGTCGTTGCGCCGAACGTCATATCTGCGCCTTCGCCGCTCGAAAGCGTTTCGAGTTCAAGCGTTTCGCCCGTTTTTTTGTCAATCGAAGGCACGCGCAGAGTTTGCCCCGATTCGACCGCGAACTGTTTGCCGCCTGTTCTGATAATTGCGTAACTCATTGTTCCATTGTCTCCTTTACACAGGCTGTGAAATTCGCCACGTGTCGAAAAATGTAGATTATACGAAATTATTTTCCGTCTGGTCAACCGCGCGCTAAAAATCTGCCGCCAGAGTTCTCGAGCGAGCAGTGTATAAACCGCTGAAATTTTTAATTGAAATTTTTCTCCCGAATTCGTTTCGATTAATTTGTTTGACAATCCGAGGAAACTTTTCTCGCAATTTACTCGACGTACGGTGACTGATAATTCAGCAAGAATAAAGAAAGGAGAAACGAACGATGCCGAATTTAGTCAATGTTCTCGGAATCGAAAATATGAGCCAAGCGCTTCGCACCGAAGAACTCGTTAAAATCATTTTGGAACGTTACCCCGACTGCCACGATGTTTTTCAACGACCAGCGTTTAATCAACAAGGTTTTGACCAAACACGCCGCGGGACACCGCAACCATCTGCACATTCATTTTCCGTAATCTCGAAATTCGCTTTTCGTAATCTCGAAGACATTGTAATCGTCATTCTTCGATTAAAGTCTGAAATTGAAAGAAAAACTTTCGCCGATTTTGTTTTTTGACTTTTCGGCGAAACAGGCGTAGTTTTTATTCTCGTAACTTTGTGAAATATTTCTCAAAATTACAGGGAGGCTGAGAATGGCAAACGAAAAGAAGAAAGTTTTGGTGATCGGCGGCGGATTTGGCGGGCTTTTTACGGCTCTTGATTTGGCGAATGACGCAGAAGTTACGCTCGTCAGCGACAGCGACCATTTTACTTTTCGCCCGCTGCTTTACGAGTATCTGAGCGGCGAGGTCGAAGCGTGGCACATCGCGCCGGATTATAAAGAATTGTTCGGCAGTGAAATAAATTTCGTGCGCGGCGTGGTCGAAGCGATTGATTTTGCAAATCAAACCGTCAAAGTTTCGATGCGCGACGAGTTGTTCGGTTACGACGCTCTCTGTTTAGCCGTCGGCGGCGTAACAAATTTTTGGAACGTTGCGGGCGCCGAAGAAAACGCGCTGCCGTTTCGAGACATTGCCGATGCGGACGAACTTCGCAATCAAATGACGCGGGCGTTAGACGCGGTTTCGCCGACGCTCGCGCCGCAGGATGTGCGCGATGAGTTGACTTTTGCGGTAGTCGGCGGCGGCGCGAGCGGCGTCGAATTAGCGACGAAAATGTCGGATTTGCTGACCGATGCTTTTAGAAGACGCGGACTCAAAGGCGAGCCGCGCGTTTTGATTTTCGAGATGAGCGACCGCCTCGTTCCCGGTATGGGCGAAGAAGTTCGCGCTTACGTCGAAAAGACTTTGCTTGAATCTCACATTGACGTTCACCTCGAAACCAGAGTTTTGGAAGTTACGCCTTCAGGAATCATTTCGGAACACAACGACAGACGAACGGAAATCGAAACCATCGCCACGGTTTGGACGGCGGGCGTAAAAGTCAATCCGCTCGTTGAAAAACTTGATTTGCCGAAAGACAAAGGCGGTTTGATTTCGGTCAATCAAACGATGCAGGTCGAAGGTTACGAAAATGTTTTCGCGCTCGGCGACATCGCTAAAGTTGAAGAAGTCGCGCCGGTACTCAATGGCACAGCGCAACTGGCAAACCAAGAATCGGCTTTGGCGGCGGACAATATTCGGGCATTCTTGAATGGAAAAGATTTAAAGACGAAAGCGTTTGAAGAACTCGGCGAAGCGTTGAGTTTGGGAACGCACAACGCCGCCGTTCTAATTGGCGGAAATGTGGTCGGCGGCGCGCTGGCGCGCGACGCGCGATTTGCGCTTTACACCTCGCGGCTTCCGACGTGGCATCATCGTCTCAAAGTCGGCGCGAGCTGGTTTTTTGAAGGCACAACGCCGCGCCCGCTTCAGCCGCTCGGCTACAGTTAGACGGAAAATTATTGGCGGTCGGCAAAATCGAAGCGGCGGCGAATGTGATTTTCAACCGCATTCGTCGCCGCTTCGATTTTTATTCAATTCAAACTTGCTTATTATTTAGCAATTTCCTGTTGTTTCTTTTGCATTCCTGCTTCCAATTGCAAATCAATCTTCACCGTATCAGACAGCGCGAGCGTTCCGTCGGGCAGTTTGTTGCCGTATTTCACGCCGTAATCCTGACGGTTAATCGCGGTTTGCGCCGAGACGCCCATTTTCACATTGCCCTTTTGGTCTTTTATCATTCCGTTGATTGTGAACGGAATCGTAATTTGTTTTGTTACGCCCTTCAAAGTGAAATCGCCCGTCACTTCCCATTTGTCGCCCTTCTTTTCGACTTTCGTGCTTTTGAAAGTCATTTCAGGGTATTTTTCGACTTCAAAAAAGTCGGCGTTTCGCAGATGATTGTCGCGCGGCGCAACGCCCGTATCAACGCTCGTTATTTTCGCCGTAAAATTGACCGCCGATTTTGAAACGTCCTTGCCGTCGTAAACAATCGAGCCGCTGAAATCGCGGAACGCGCCCGGCACTTCGGCGAGTCCCATATGCACGACGCGAAAACCGATGTGCGAATGTTTCGGGTCAATGTCATAACTGCCGGTAGTTTCCGCCGCCGAAAGTTTCGCGTCCGCCGTAAATTTGGCGGCAAATTCCTTCGCGCGCAAATTTTCGCCGCTCGTATTGAAACTGACGAAAGCCAGCGCGAAAACGGCAAACATCACGCCCAAACATAAAAATCTTGTTTTCATTTTCTTGTCTCCTTAATTTGTTTCGGGTAAATTCGGATTCTCTTGCTTAGTATATTTTGAAACGCTTTTGTTTGCACGTTAAAGATACGCTTGTCAACCGAATTAAAAAGAACGACGGCGGGAAGTTTTGACTTCCGCCTCGCTGTTAAGGTGCGGCAGCGTTAGCGCGACGCGAGTGCGGAATTATTGAGACGTTTGAAGCGCATTCAGACTTTTTCGCCCGCCTCCGATTTGCTAATTAATTTGCCGAGCCGTTTCAATCGTGTTTCTTCCTGCTTCGCGCTTATCACCCACCACACTGCCGTTCGGCGATAATATGCGGCTTGCGCCTCGAAAAATGCCCAAGCCTTCGCGTTCGCCCGAAACGTCGTTTCATAATCTTCGCCGAGCGCAGCGTTCTTTTGTTCATAAGCATAAACGGCAGATTTCTGCTCGTCACGCCGCTCAAACGCGGCGATGCCCGCCAGACGCATTAAGCCGAGTTTTGTTAATTCTTCAACCTTTTTGATATTGACCGCCGACCAGATGCTATTAGGTTTGCGCGGCGTAAAGCGCACCGTGTAACTAATCTCGTCAACCGCATTCCGAACACCGTCAATCCACCCATAACAAATCGCCGCGTCAACCGCCTCCGACCAGCTAAAATTAAATCGCCCCGAATTCTTTTTATAAAACCCAACCTGCAATTCCCGCTCAGATGCGTGATTCTCCTCAAACCATTCGCGGAATTCAGGAATCGTTGAAAAGTATTTTATGTCCTTCATTGGTAAGCCAAAAATAGAATTTCCCGAATCGCAAGATTGTTATTCAAGATGTTGTGTCTTTGGATTTGTGAAAATTATAACCACTTTCTTGAATGGAATAAAATAAGTAAAAAAGAGAAGTCTCCCATGAGACTTCTCTTTTTTACTTTTCGGAAGTGATTTCTCTATCTAGTGAAATCATTGCTAGCCGGTTTATTGCCAACAACCTTATCGTCAGGATTCACTTCCTCAGCTACTTCGTGACCGGCGACCGCGCCGCCGACAGCTCCGACTACTCCGCCGACAGCCGTTCCGACGACCGGAACTACCGAGCCGAGCGCCGCGCCGCCGATTGCGCCGCCGACCGCGCCGGTTCCGGTTCCGACCGCGTGATCGCCGTCTTGTTCGTCGCCCGGTTTAGGATTTACCGCTTCGCCCGCTTCATGTCCGGTAGCTGCACCAGCGATACCGCCAGCAACTGCACCGACTCCGGTTCCAACAACGGGCATAACGGCAGACCCGAGAGCGGCTCCGGCTAATGCTCCGCCGGTCGCGCCGACTCCGGTTCCGACGACGTGCGAACCGCCGCTTCTGCTGAATTCGTTGTGAAAATATTGCGCATCTTCGTCGTTACGCGCGTTGACGCCCATATAAACGCCGCCATTTTTAATTCCCGATTCATATTCGGCGGCGTGTTCTTCAGGAATGCCGGAACCGACTAACGCGCCGATCAATCCGCCGGTTAATCCGCCTGCGCCCGCGCCCGCCAAAGCCGCGGCTATCGGACCGGCGACAACCAATCCTAATCCAGGAATCAAAACGCTTGTTCCGATTGCGGCGATCCCGCCGATAATTGCGCCGAGCGTTCCGCCGATTGCCGAACCTGTGCCGGCACCTTCCATCGCTTTGTTGCCGAGTTCAGTGTCAACCGTTCCTTCGCCAAAATGTCTGCTGCGTGTTTCGTCAGACATCATCAGATTGACATCATCTTTCGTATAACCGCGACTCTGTAATGTTGAATAAGCTCTTTCCGTGCTTTCTCTGTCGTTGAAAAGTCCTGATACCAAACGTGTCTGTCCTGTTGATTCGTTCATATTTTTATCTCCTGTTTTTGATTATTAATATTTTTGTATGTCTTCTGATTTGTGGGAACTGCATCAAGTTCGGACAACGCAAATACCGTTTGGGTTAAAAGCAATGTGTGTGCCGCGTTTCATCGGATAGGTTTTGCCGGATTAAAAGAAATGACCGTAAAGCAGGGTTTTTAAATATTTTAATTCCTATCAAAAAAGTATGTTTTTAATGCAAATAATATATTTAACGGCAACGAAAATTTAAAATGCTGTTAGAGTTTAGAAAAGATTCAAAGTTAGTGTTGTCTTAAATAAATGGCGCGAGAATTTTACTCGACCTGGCATTGCTTACGCTGATTCGAGATGCTTTTCGATTAAAAGACGAAGAACCTCAAAATCAACGGGTTTGAAAATTAATTCATTGCAGCCGGCTTCGGTTGCCTGCGCTTGAATGGATTTGCCGAGCGCCGTAACGACGAGAATCGGGACTTCTCCCGAACCCTCGATTTCCCTGATAGCTTTTGCCGTCGTCAAACCGTCCACGAAAGGCAGCGAAACATCCATCAAAACCAAATCCGGCTGATGTCGTCTGAACTTTTCCAGCGCTTCGATTCCGTCCGTCGCTTCGACGACTTGATAACCGTATTTCTCGATTAAGAGTTTCATAAAACTCAGGGCGTCTTCGTTGTCTTCGACAATGAGAATTTTCTTCGACATAAATTAAGCTCTAAAAATAACGCTCTCAAACAGAATACAGTATCCTCCGGCACAGTGCATTTTGTCTTGGATTGACAATCAGAATACTCAAAAAAAAGTTTCGCAAAAACAAGGCGGTGATGCTCGCGCCCTAATACTCTGCTTTCTAATCAGCCAAACTTTTTGATTAAATTTTTACTAATTAGTTTCCGTATAATCGCCGCTTCCCTCAACCGCGTATGCGCCGATTTGCTGCAGCAGTTTGCCGATTAAACCCGTCCAGCCGGTTTGATGGCTCGCGCCCAAACCCGCGCCTCGGTCGCCATGAAAGTATTCGTAAAACAAAAGATGGTCGCGCCAGTGTTCGTCACGTTGAAATTTTTCCGCGTTGCCGAAAACAGCGCGATTACCGTCCGCGTCTTTGAGAAAAATGTTGGACAATCGTTTTGACAGCTCCTGCGAAATTTCCCAAAGCGTCAGCATTCTTTCCGAGCCGGTCGGGAATTCGATTTTGAAATTGTCACCATAGTAAAAATCGAATTTTTGCAAAGACTCAATCAGCAGAAAATTCATCGGAAACCATACGGGTCCGCGCCAGTTCGAGTTGCCGCCGAACATTTCGGTCGTTGACTCGCCCGGTTCGTAACCGACCGCGTATTGCGTGCCTTCGATTTCAAAACAATACGGATTCGTTTTGTGAAAGCGCGAAAGCGCGCGGATGCCGTAATCAGACAAAAATTCGTTTTCCGACAGCATATAACGCAAAACGCTTCGCAGTTTTTCTTTATTGACGATGGCAAGAAGGCGGCGATTTTCTCTGCCCGACTGCTGCATACAAGCGATGTCGCCCGTTAAATCCGCTCGGTTTTCCAAAAACCAAGCGGTGCGCTTTTTTAACTCCGGCAAATGGTCGAGCCATTTTTCCTCAACCGTCTCAACGGCGAAAAGCGGAATCAAGCCGACCATCGAACGCACCTTGACCGGAATGTTGCGTTTGTCTTCGAGATGCAGCACGTCATAGTAAAAACCATCGCGCTCGTTCCAGAGTTCGCTGTTTTCGTCGCCGAGATTGTTCATCGCGTCGGAGATGTAAATGAAATGCTCGAAAAACTTGCTCGCCACATCGCCGTAGACCGGGTCTTCTTTGGCGAGTTCGACAGCGATTGCCAGCATATTCAGACAAAACATCGCCATCCACGAAGTTCCGTCCGATTGTTCGAGATGCGCGCCGTCGGGCAGTTTCGTGTTGCGGTCGAAAACGCCGATGTTGTCGAGTCCTAAAAATCCGCCTTCAAAAACATTATTTCCTTCCGTGTCTTTGCGGTTGACCCACCACGTAAAATTGAGCAGCAGTTTGTGAAAAATCTTTTCCAGAAACGCACGGTCGGGTTTGCCCGTGCGCTTGGCTTCGATTTGATAAACTCGGTGCGCCGCCCAAGCGTGAACTGGCGGATTAACGTCGGAAAAAGCCCATTCGTAAGCGGGAATCTGTCCGTTCGGATGCATATACCATTCGCGCAGCAGCAAAACGAGCTGCTCTTTGGCAAATTCGGCGTCAACCGGCGCAAGCGCGACCGCGTGAAAAGCCGAATCCCAAGCCGCATACCACGGATATTCCCATTTGTCGGGCATCGAAATCACATCGTCGTTGTAGAGATGTTTCCATTGCGAGTTTCTGTTCTTTAATCTTTCCCTCGGCGGCGCCGGAAATCGGTCGTCTCCTTCGAGCCAGGTTTTAACGACGTAATGATAAAACTGTTTCGCCCAAAGCATTCCGGCGAGCGATTGCCGCATCACATTTTTCGCGTCCTCGGTTAAATTGTTTGGAATAATTCCCAAGTAAAATTCATCGGCTTCTTTTTTTCTTTCGACGAAAACGCGCTCGCAGTCTTTGATGAATTTGCCTGAAAGGTCTTTCGTCTTTCGTCTTTGGTCTCGGTTTTGAAGTTCCAAATTCGCCGTGGTCTCAAATCCCGAATCGTTCGGTTCCGACGTTAATCGCAAATAAATCGTTTCGCTCTGCTGCGGCGCGATGTCGAAAACGTAATGCGCCGCAGCTTTCGTTCCCGCTTTTTGGGGATTGACCGCCGTTTCTTTTTTATTGACGACGAAATCGTTGACGCCGTCTTTGGCGAACGGCGATTCGTTTCGTCCGCCGTAAAGTTTCTCGAAATTCGTCTCGTTTTCGCAGAAAAGCAATTGTTTCGCCCCCGCGCACGTCAACGTATAATCGCCGCGCTTTTCTTCGGTCAGATGAACGACCCGAAGATTTTCCGTCGCCGTCTCGATTTCCTTCATCGTCGGTTTATCCGCCGTTTCAAACCACGACCACCGGTTGCGAAACCAGACGGTCGGCAAAATGTGAAGCGGCGCGGCGTGCCGCCCGCGATTGTGCGCCGTGATTTTTATACAGATGTCGTCAGCGTCGGCTTTGGCGTATTCGACGACGACATCGAAATAACCGTCGTCATCAAAAACGCCCGTGTCCAGCAATTCGTATTCGGGCTGCGATTTGTCGCGTTGACTGTTCTGTTTGTAAATTTTTTCGTATGGAAATTTTTTTTGCGGATATTTGTAGAGGTATTTCATAAACGAATGCGTCGGCGTGTTGTCGAGATAAAAATAATACTCTTTCACGTCTTCGCCGTGACTGCCGACGTTGCCGCCTAATCCGAATAATCTTTCCTTCAAAATAGCGTCTTGTTCGTTCCACAAAGCGACGGCGAAACAGATGCGCTGTTTGCTGTCGCAGATTCCCGCGATGCCGTCCTCGTTCCAGCGATACGCTTTTGACGCGGCGTGTTCAAACGGAAAATAATCCCACGCCGCGCCGTCTTTCGAGTAATCTTCCCGAACGGTTCCCCAAGCGCGTTCGCTGACGTAGCAGCCCCAGCGTCTCCAATTTTTCTCGCGTTTTCGGGTTTCTTCCAGGCGTCGTTCTTCTGCTTTCAAGATATTAAGAATCCTCTGATAAAAATTCTAGTCAAAACAAAACTCAAGATAGAGATTATTATGATTATTTAACGCAAGGGCGCAAAGGCGCGAAGACGCAAAGTTAAAAGAAAAATCGTTTTCAATTTTCCTTTTCAATTTTCCTTCGCGTCTTCGCGCCTTTGCATTAAAAAAGATGTGATTATTTATCGTTTGCCAAGATGACTCTCGCAAAACCCTTCTCAAAAATCAGCCGCATCACCCACAGTTTCGACATATCCTGATTGAATTCGGCGCGCTTTAATTTTCCGCCGAGAAAAATTTCTTGGTCGGCGAATTCGCCCGAAAGGATTTTTTCGTCGAACGTCACGTAATCGAACGAATGAATCATCGTTCCCGTCTTGTTCGTCGCCGTCACGCGCAAGGCGCGGTCGTTGTCTTTGACGTGGCAAATATAGTTGAGAACCGCTTTGCATTCGGGCATAAAGCGGCGCGGCGGCAAAACGAATTCTTTGCCGACGAAACTGCCGACCGCCGCGTCCAATTCCTTCCACATCGAATCGGTTTCTATCGGAATTTTCACAGACGAAGCGGCGAGAATTTTTCCCGCCAGAGCATAAAGATAAAAATAACGAAGCTGCGCCAACTGCTTTTTCTCGTTTTCAATTTTGAGTTTTTCCAAATATTGCGAAGCCAGCAGTGCCGATGTTTTCCAGTCTTCCGCCTGCAAAGCGTCGGTTAAAATTTTCCATTCAGTTTCGGAAAATTCCGCGACCGTCGGCGTTTGAAGCTGTTTCGTTTCAATCGTTTTAACGGACGCGCGGCGGTTTTGAGCGTCGCCCGCCGACGCGGAAAAGCAGAGCAGAATTGTGAAGATGAAAAGTTTACTCATAAATAAAAATCGTTCGGAACAAAGGCGCGAAAGCGACAAAGGATAAAATTAAAAGACGAATAACAATTACAAAGCGTTTGTTTATTCATCGCTCATCGCTTATTCACCGCACTTTGACCGAAATTTCTTTTTTGCCGCACGCCGATTCAAAGGTTACGGCGAACGTGCCGGTTTTTTGGCTGATTGATTTGACAATGAAAAATCTGCCGCGTTCGGAGATTCCGACGGTCAACGGTTCGGCAATGACTTCGACATCCGCCGGGCTGCTCGAAGTCGCTTTTATTTCCCGCGCGTCGCTTTCGTCCTCGAACCTGACGAGAACGCTCAAGTTGCCGCCGCCGTTCAAAATCGAGATG
Organism: uncultured Pyrinomonadaceae bacterium; assembly: GCA_902805935.1. Taxonomy (GTDB): domain Bacteria; phylum Acidobacteriota; class Blastocatellia; order Pyrinomonadales; family Pyrinomonadaceae. The sequence continues at coordinate 9,981 of CADCUR010000235.1, read as the reverse complement.
ATTTCCTGACCCGTGATAATTTTGCACGGCGGCACTTGTTCCGCTGCGTTTTCCGTCACGTTTTCCGTCACTACTACGCGCGGTCGGATTTCACCCTGCTCCGCCGATTTCCTCTCGTCAACAATTTCATCCGGTTTCGTTTCGCTTTGCGGCGCGGCATTTTCGGTTGGTTTTTTTTCTTTAGGTTTGGCTTCCGCCGTTGGATTTTCCGTCGTCACGATTTTGGGGACGTTAATCACAACCGGCGCGAAAAGCGACTTTGATGTATTCTCGGAAATTTCATTGACGGGATTTTGATTAATAGGATTCGGCTTCGCCTCGGTCTTCGTTTCGGCAGTCGTTTTTTCAATTTGCGGCTCGCGGTTCTCGATTTCTCTTTCCGTTTTCGGCGTCGGCGCGGTTTCGACTTTTACCGTTTTTTCCGCCTCGGAAACTTCCGGCAACAATTTTGTTTCCGCGATTGGTTCGGCAATTTCTCCTGCGTTCGGCGTCGGCGCAGTCTCGGGTTTCATTTCGGGCGCGGATTGAACGATTGTTGATTTCGGCAGCTCGGTTGTTTTGGTCTCTATTTGAACTGGAAAAGCAGAAGCGACCGAAGCGGGTTTCGCGCCGATTTTCAATTCCAACCCGTCCGTCTTTCCGTTGACTTTTTGGTAAACAGTTTCGATGATGCCGTATTTGATCGCGTCCGCTTCGCCGCTCGCATAGCTTTTAATATAGGCGTCGAGCGCGTCCGTCTGGTTGCCCGCCGCCTCGTGCGCCGAGCCGAGCCGCCACATCGAAGCGCGCCACCACGAACTTTTTTCCGGCAAAACGCTGACGGCGCGTTTCAGGCGCGTCACGGCTTCTGTTGATTTGTTTTCCTGAAATAAAGTCCAGCCCGCGATGTCTTCGATTCTGCCGCGCAAAATGTTGGAAAGCGTCTTGCGCGGCACGTCAGGAACAATGATGAGTTCGTTGCGCGAGATGGCAATTCGTCGGCTTTGATAAAGCTCGTCCGCTAAAACCGCCGCCGCCGTATGCGGCACGTCGAGCGCCGCGTCCACGCCGCCGATTGCCGCCTTCGTTAATTCGTAAACTTTCGGCAGAGCTTTTCTTTTTTGCAAAAGCTGGTCGGCGGCGAAAAGCTGCCGGTGCATTTTCATCCGGTCGTCGCCTTTAACGAATTCGTCAGCCGCCGCGATTGCCGCTTCGTCGCCCGAAGCGTCGAGCTTTTGCGAAAAATCGAGCAGCGATTTCAGCTTGTCGGCGTTGTCTGTGTTGTCGGCGGCGAGCGTTTGAAAAATACTCGCGCGGCGTTCGGCGGCGAGCAATTCGATAAAACTTTTCGCTTCCTTAGCGACGCGCCCGCCGAGCCGCGTTTTGATTGCGCCGTCCGCCGCGACCGAAAACTTTACCCGCAAACCTTCGGCGGCTTCGCGGTAAAATCCCGACTGAAAACGCGCCGTCGCCAGTTCGTAATCGAGCGTCGGAAAATCGCCGTATTGCCGGGCGGCGAGCAAGGTTTTTTCCGCTTCCATCGAGCGTTTTTGCTGCATTAATCCGCGCGCCAGCGCAACTCGCGCCCAAGTGTAGCGCGGCTCGATATTGATGGCTTTTTCCGCCAGCTCAATTGCGCGTGCGCCGTCATCGTGCGCCGCATACCAATAAGCCGCGCCGACGAGCAGCAATAAATTGTTCGGATTAGCCGCAAGCGATTTCTGCATTTCGCTTTCGGCTTCAATTTTGTTTTCGGTGTCGAGCAGCGCGAGAATCAAGCCGGTTTGCGCCGCCGCGTCGTTTGCGTCCTTCGCCAAAATTTCACGATATAGCGTAACGGCTTCCGCCGCTTTCCCGGTGGCGCGTTTCATTTCCGCCAAACCGCGCCGCGAAACAGTCGAATCGGCGTCGAGTTCCAACGCTTTTTGATAAGCGCCTGCCGATTCTTCCAATTGAAAATCGAGCCGGTGCGCGAGTCCGAGCGTTTGATACGCGGCAGGCAGATTCGCATCGAGCGCGACGGCTTTTTCGACGAGCCGTTTGGCGTCGGCAGCGTTTTCCATAGCGAGATAAAACGCCGCTGCGCCGAGCAGTTGTTTGGCGTTGCCGTCGGCTTTTTCCTCAATCAAACGCGCGATCTCGATTGCCGCTTTTGCTTCGCCGCGAACGATGAGGCTGTTCGGAATTTGCAGCACGACTTCGGCGAAAAGTTTGTCGGAGACGGGCTTCGGCGTTTCGCGCACGGCGAGTTTAAAAAGCTCGATGCTCGCCTCTTTTTCGCCCGCCCGAAATTTTTCGTCAGCAAGTGCGGCGCGTCCGCTGGCGATGAGTTCGAGAGCGCGAATCTTTTCTTTTGATTTCGGAAAGTTTTTGACAAATTTACGCAGTGCAGCAACTCTTTCAGCTGCGTCCGCGAGCGCGACGGCTCGGTCAAATTCTTCTTTTTCGCCGGCGAGTTTTTTCGACGCCGGATTTTTGTAATTTCCCGATTTAGGCTGCGGCGTTTGGGCAAATGCGTGGAGCGAAAACAAAACGAGCGTCAATAAAACGGCTAAATTTCTCATATCGATTGGTTAAATGTTAACGGCTGATGGTTAGTTCTAAAATTCGCGCTTCAATTGACCGTCGTCCGTAAAACGAATTTTGAAAATAATATCACGAAATTGCATTTACGGGCGGGCGGTTTTATGCTCAGAGTAATGAACGAACTCGAACAGGTTTGGACGCAAAAGTTGAGCGAAGCGCGCCTAAAAGCCGAAAATTCGGGATGCGCCGACGTTGCCGAATACCTCGCGCTGCGGGCGACCAACGATATGATTCGCCGAACGAGCGTCGAATGGCTGCTCGATTCGCTGTCTGAAATCGCCAGCGACGCGAACCGGAGCGGCGCAAACGTTCGCATCGAGACGGAAAATCCGCACCGTTTCCAATTCGGAAACGCCAATCTTGCCGGTTCGCTTTGTCGCCTGCATCAAGGCGTAAGATGTCTGAGCGTCGAAGCGGGTTGGACGCGCGCCCCCGCCGACGGTTTTATGCGCGGCGGCGCGCTTGCCGTCGCGCTCGTTTCGCATTTCGGACGTTCCAAATACAACGCCGAACTCGTTTTAGTTTCGGGAAAGAACGCGCCGAGCTGGTTTTCCGTTGACAAAAACGGCAAGCGCGAGCTGTTCGATGCAAGAAATTTACAGGGACATTTCCGAATTTTTCTGGGATCAGTTTGAGAAATTTAAACGAGGAAAATTTACCGAGGATAAAGGGAAAGAAGGAAATTTAGAAACCAGGGAAAAGATTGCCTAAAAATCTCTCTCCAGATTTTGTCCCTTCAATCCTCTTTATCCTCGGTAAATTTTCCTTATCTAACGGAGAAAACTTTGTCGGAAAAAATCTACCGCGATTCGGTTCACAATATTATTCGGTTGAAAACCGGCGATGCGGCGGGCAAACTGCTCGCGCGTCTGATTGACGCGGCGGAATTTCAACGCCTGCGCCGCATCAAACAACTCGGACTCGCGCTTTTTGCTTATCAGGCGGCGGAACATTCGCGCTTCACGCATAGTTTGGGCGCGCTGCATCTCGCCACGCGCACGCTCGAAAAACTCAAATCGAAATATTCAATTTCAGCCGAGACGCAAATCGCCGTGCGCTGCGCCGCCCTGTTGCACGACATCGGACACGGCGCGTTCTCGCACGTCATCGAGACGATTCTCGATTTTCGTCACGAGCAATTTACCATCGAAGCCGTTCTGAGCGACGAAACGGAAGTCGGGCGCATCTTGAAGACGTTTTCAAAAGATTTGCCGGAAAACGTTGCGGCGATTATTCGCGGCGATTTCCGCCCGATGGCTTTAGCCCAACTCGTCTCGTCGCAGCTCGACGTTGACCGAATGGATTATCTGCTGCGCGACAGCTTGATGACCGGCGCGAAATACGGCATTTACGACCTCGAATGGATTATTAAATCGCTGGAGATAGATGAGGCGAACGACCGGCTTTACGTTTCGGCGCGCGGCGTTTACGCCGTCGAAGATTATTTGCAGGCGAGATATTATATGTTTCGGCAGGTTTATTTTCACCGCACGTTGCGGTCGGCGGAAGCAGTTTTGAAATCGCTTCTGCGCCGCGCTCTCGAAATTTTCCAAACGGGGAAACCAATTTGGTTTGCCGTCGGCACGCCGTTCGAGAAAATTTTAACGGGCGAAAAATTGTCTTTGAATGAGCATCTCGAACTCGACGACGCGGACGTGATGTTTCATATCAAGCGTTGGCAAAACTCGGCAGACGCGATTTTGTCGGATTTGGCGAAACGATTTTTAAATCGGCGACTGTTTAAAGTTTTCGACCTCGATATGCCGGAAGCGGAACGGCAGGAATTTTTGAACGATGCGCGGACGCTGACCGAAAGCGAAGGTTTCGACGCCGATTATTATTTTATTGAAGACCGCGCCGGCGACGTGCCGTATTATTTTTACACGAAAGAGCGGAGCGAACCGAAAAATTTAATCTACGTCGAAGAAGGTTTTTCGCGCCCGCAAATAAAGGAAATCTCGGAAGTCAGCGCGGCGGTGCGCGGTCTGCAAAAGGAATATCAAATTCACCGCCTCTGTTTTCCGCCGGAACTCAAAACCGAGATGGCGCGGCTGTATCACAGGAAGGGATGAAGGATGGAGGATGAGGAATGAATAAAACAAAACCTTTTCGTTATTTCTTACTCATCCTTCATCCTTTGATTTTCCTTTCACGAAAATTATTCTAAAATTGAAGTTAAATACGGAAAATCCGAAATCGAAAGATGCACATCACGAAAATCGAACTCGAAGACATCAAATCTCACAAAGCCGCCGCTTTTGAATTCGAGCGCGGCACGACCGCCATCACGGGCGCGAACGGCGCCGGGAAAACGACGATTATCGAAGCCGTCGCATGGACTTTGTTTGATCTTCTCGATTACAAAAAAGACGATTTCGTCAGGCGCGGCACAAAAAAAGGCACGGTTAACGTGACGTTTGAAAGCAGCCTCGACGAACGCCAATACCGCGTTTACCGCGATACGGGAAACGGCTATTACGTTTACGACCCGCAGCTGAAAATGCGCATCGCCGACAAAAAGGAAGAAGTCGCCAGATTTTTGTGGCAGCATTTAGGCGTTGAAGCCGGAACGGATTTGGAAGCGCTTTTTCGACGCGCCATCGGCGTTCCGCAGGGAACTTTTACGGCGATTTTTCTTGAAACTGCCGCCGAGCGAAAAAAGGCTTTTGATAAACTTTTGAAAGTCGAAGAATACCGGCAAGGCGCGGAAAAGCTGCGCGAAACGTCGCGTTATATCGAAACGCAAATCACAATAGTCAGAGAAAAAATCGCCCGCGCCGAAGGCGAACTCGCCCGTTTTGAAACGGTCGAAACCGAATACAAAACTTACGCGGAGCAAGCGAGTGAACTGGCGGATAATTTGGAGTTATTAAACGCGGAAGTCTCGGAAAAAAGCGAGACTGTAAAAAAGTTCGACGCGGTTGAAACTGAAGTTAATAACTTGAAAACCGGTTTCGAGAAATTGCAGACCGAAAAAATTCGCGCCGAAATTCTTCTCGAACAAAAACAAAACGAGCTGAATCAAGCAAAAAGCGCGGCGGAAAAAATCAAACTCGTCGAGACGGATTATCAAAAGCACATCGCGGCTCTGGGAATGCTCAAAGAACTAGAACGCGAGCGCGTCGAACGCGACCGGCTCAATCAGGAAAAATCGAAAATCGAAACGGCGCGGGCGAACGTCGTCTCCGACCAAAAACGATTTCAGGAAAACTTGGAAAAAGCCCTCAACGCGCGCCGCGAAATCGAATCGCTGGCGCCGAAAGTTGCACAGCAGGAAGAACTTGAAAAGCATTTAAACGCGCTGCAAATCAATGTGGCGAACGCGCAGGCGAAGGAAAAACTAATCAAAAGTCTGAATGAGAAAATCAGTCGTCTGCGCGAAAGCTATAAGAGTAATCAAACGCAAATAAAGGAAGCCGAAGCCAGAAGTCAAACCGCAGGCGAATTTGAAGCGCTGCAAAAACGCGACACGGACATCACCAGGCAAATTGCCAGACTGCGGGCGCGGCTCGAACACGACGAGCAGTTTCAACAGGCGATGAAAAACGGCATGTGTCCGATTTTGTCGCAAAAGTGTTTGAATCTGAAGCCGGGCGAAACTCTGGAGACTTTTTTGCGCAGTCAGTTTTCCGAACTGCGGGTGGAAATCGCGGCTTATGAAAAAGGACAGCGCGAGAACGCCGTAGCGCTGAAGACTTCGCGCGAAGCCGAAAAATTCCTGGCGACGCTCGACACTTTGCGAAACCGCGAGCAGGAAATCAGAGAAGAAGGAATGCGGCTCAACGAGGAACTGAGAGTTCTGCAAAACGGCGCGTCTGATTTCTCAAAGTCGCAGACGGATTTACGGGAAATCGAAGCGAAATTAAAATCGCTTGACAATCCGAAGGCGAAAATTCAATTTTACAAAAACGAAACGACGCGCGAAGCAGAACTCCGCGAACGAATCGCCGAAGTCGAAAAAAATCTCGAACGACTCGAAAGCGATAAAAGAATCACCGACGAGAAACTGGAAAGCTACAAAGATTTGCACGAGAATTGGGCGCGTTATTCGGGCGAGCGAGACGAAACCGCAGCCGCGCATCGCGAATTTTTGATGAATGAAAATTTGGCTAAATTGCTGCCTGAACGAACGCGGGAATTCGATGCGGCGGGAGAGAAGCTGGCAAATCTGAAAACCGAATCGGAGCGCGCCGAGACGGATTTTAACCGAGCGAACGCCGATTACGACCGCGAAACGCACGCGCGCGAAAAAACGTCGCTGGCAGAAGCGGAAAAACGGCAGACGGAAACGCGCGCGAATCTGGATTACACCAGAAAACGCGAAACGCAGTTAGCCGAAGAATTAAATCGTTTGACGGAAATTCGCCGAGCGATGCAGGCGGAATTTCAAGAAAAAGAACGACTGGAAAAAATCGGCGAGGCGACAAATTTTATCCGCGATACTTTAAAGGAAGCCGCGCCGCGCGTCGCCCGCAATTACGTTTTTCACGTTTCGATGGAAGCCAACCAGATGTTTAGGGAAATTTCCGGCAACGCCGAACGCACGTTGAAATGGACGGAAGATTACGGAATCGTTCTGGAAGAAAACGGCTTCGAGCGTCCGTTCGTCAACCTTTCGGGCGGCGAGCAGATGGCGGCGGCTTTGTCCGTCAGGCTGGCTTTATTAAAACAACTCTCCGACGTTCGACTCGCGTTTTTCGACGAGCCGACGACGAATATGGACGCCGAGCGGCGCGAACGCCTTGCCGAACAAATCAGTCATATCACTAAAAGAAAAACCTTCGACCAGCTTTTCGTCATTTCGCACGACGATACTTTTGAAGGTTATGTGGACAATGTGATTTCAGTTGCGGCGAGCGAAAATGGAAAGGCGATTGATCAATTGCCGTTAGGATGACAGCGTTCCGATTTTTCCAGACAGCCAAAAATGCCCGCTTACAATCGCCCCGATTTGGGGTTCAATCGAAATCAATTTAACGTCCGCGACGACATCCGTTTCGCCGCCGAAAGTGTCAATTAAAAACCAATAAAATTCATTGCCGGAAAGTTGGTTGGTTTTCAATTCAAACTCTTTAACCTCGCCCGCGAACATCGCAATCGGACGCACGGCGCTCAAATCAATTTCCTCGTCGTTGTCGCCGAATGCAAGAAGTCCGGCGGGAACGAATGATTTTGAAGAATATTTTGATTCGTTCGTCTGACTCTCATCGTAGGATTTTTCATCGGCGAAAATCTTGAAATCGTTCGAGGCGAAAGCCGTCAACTGAATTTCGCAAACGTGCGGGAATTTCGAAACTTCACCGAGTCGAAAATCAGGAACGTCGAAAACAAACGGATAATCGCTCGAAGTTTCGACCGCTTCGTTGCGCGGATTTGCCCAGGCGTAAAATCCGCCGTCGAGTTCCGAAGATTCGCGCCGAATCGCTCTGGTCAAACCGACTTTGCGACGACTCTTTCCGGCGAAATGCGGATTAAAACCGATTAACTCCTGCTCGGCGTTTCCCTGCAGCCAGATTTGCGCGCCCGAAGCGTCCGAGAATTTCAAATAAAAACCCTGCGGACACGAAACGGTTTCGGCGAGTTCGAGAACGTGCGAAATCATATCGTTGGTGTCCTGCTCGCTGCGCGTCGGAAAACCGATGTCGGATAAGTTGCTCATAATTTTTTGAGAATTATTTTGAAGATTTCTTACGCCCGAAACCCCAGCGAAACGAAGTTGGCAGCCAGTGGACGCCGCCGGTGCGAACACCGAGCCACATTAAAGGCGCGATAAACTTGTGCTGCAAACCTTTTTTCACCGCTACGCATTTGAACAATTTTTTATCGGCTTGCCAACGTTTCGTCCAACTTCCGCCGCTCGAATACGCGCGGTCGTGTTCGACGCAGCAATCACGATATTTGCCGTCGGGAAACATTGAACAGCCATCGCTTTTAAACGTCGCACGAGTTGTTTCGACGGCAGCGACGGGCTTGCTCTGTGCCGCCGCGTCGAACGAAAACAGAAAGAAGAACAAGAGAACAAAAACAATTCGTTTCATTTTACGCAGAGAGAGAGCAAATAAAATCTCAGCTTGCCGAAATCGCTTCGGTTTTCGCCGCTTTGTAGCGACCCGGATACATCGGAAAATTTTCGGTCAATTCCATTACTTCGCGTTTAACTCTCATTCTCACTTCTTCCGATTCCGGTTCACGAATAATCGAGGCAATCATCTCGCCGATACTTTTCATTTCCGTTTCCTTCATTCCGCGCGTCGTCAGCGCGGGCGTTCCGACGCGAATGCCCGAAGCGACGAACGGCGAATTCGTATCGAACGGAATCGTGTTTTTGTTGGCTGTGATATGAACGTCGTCCAACGCTTTTTCGGCGACTTTTCCCGTAATGCCTTTGCCGCCGTCGAAAACGTCAATCAAAATCAAATGATTGTCCGTGCCGCCGGAAACTAATCTCAATCCTTGCGCCGTTAATTCATCGGCTAACGCTCGTGCGTTTGTCAAAACCTGCTGTTGATAAGATTTAAATTCCGTTTGCAGCGCCTCGCCGAACGCGACGGCTTTCGCCGCGATAATATGCACGAGCGGTCCGCCTTGCACGCCGGGAAAAACGGCTTTATTCACATCTTTGGCAAACTCTTCGCGGCACAAAATCAAACCGCCGCGCGGACCGCGTAGAGTTTTATGCGTCGTCGTCGTCACAAATTCGCAATGCGGAATGGGCGACGGATGAAGTCCAACAGCGACCAGCCCGGCAATATGGGCGATGTCCGCCATCACGATTGCGCCGACGCTTCGCGCAATCTCGCCGATTCTTTGAAAATCAATCGTCCGCGGGTAAGCCGACGCGCCGCAGATAATCATTTTCGGCTGCGCTTCCTCAGCAGTTTTTTGCAGTTCGTCGTAATCAATCCGCTCGGTTTCCTTCGACACGCCGTAATCGGAAACTTCGTAATTAATGCCTGAAAAATTCATCGGATGCCCGTGCGTCAAATGCCCGCCGTGCGAGAGATTCATTCCCAAAATCTTATCGCCGTGCTGCAAAGACGCGAGAAAAACCGCCATATTCGCCTGCGCTCCCGAATGCGGCTGGACGTTGGCGTGTTCCGCCCCGAAAATTTCTTTGGCGCGGTCAATCGCCAACTGCTCGACCGTATCGGCAAACTCGCAGCCGCCGTAATATCTTTTCTTCGGATAACCTTCGGCATATTTGTTCGTAAAAACCGAACCCATCGCCTGCAAAACGGCTTCGGAGACGAAATTTTCCGACGCGATAAGTTCCAAGCCGTTCGATTGCCGTCGCACTTCGTCGTCAATTGCATCTGAAATAATCGGGTCAACTTCCGCTAAATTTGCTGTAAAAAAATTGTTCATCGTTTTATTTACTCTTAATATAAACCGATTTCTATCGGATTTGTTAAATAT
>CADCUR010000234.1 GCA_902805935.1 uncultured Pyrinomonadaceae bacterium | reverse complement strand
TTTTCCGGTCGGCAGACTATATGCCGAAATGCTCACCGGGTCTGAATCTAAAAAAAATCGCATCAAATCAACCAGATGCACGGCTTCGCCGATGATTGCGCCGCCTTCTTCCATGGTCGCGCCCCAGAAATCGCTATTCATATATGAAGCGTTCATCCGAATATTAATGACGGCTTCGCCCGTACGTTTCGCGATTTGGCTTTTCATTTCACTGTAATACGGAGCGAAACGGCGGTTGAATCCGACCGTCACCTGCTTTCCGCTTTCGCGCACGGCGCGAACGATGTCGCGGCATTCCTGCTCCGTAACCGCCATCGGTTTTTCGACAAAAACGTGCTTTCCGGCGTTCAAAGCGGCGACGGTTTGGGCGGCGTGTTCCCGATGACGGCTCGCCACTAGCACAACGTCAATTTCTTTATCGTTCAAAATATCTTGATAATCCGAGGTCGTATATTCGGCATTAAAACGAATTCCGTAACCTTTGCCTTTCGCCCCGCGCCCCGAATAGACGGCTTGCAGTTTCGTATTCGGGATTTTCTGCAAAGCCGGAAGGTGTTCCCAACGGACAAGATTCCCCGCGCCGATAAGGGCGAAACGCAATTCGTTTTTGTTCAAACGCGCAGTGGGAGCGTTGATTTCAACTTTGCGTTTCGGCTTGAAATCGGCGAGCGCGTCCGCCGATTCGTTCACCGGATAACGAAGCAAAACCGCGAGACTGTCCGTTTTGCCGTCCATAATCGTATCGTAAGCCTGCGGCGCTTCTTCGAGCGGAAATTCGTGGCTGATCAAAGGCGCGACATCAATGCGTTTCATCGCCAGCAGCCGCAGAAATTCTTCCATATTACGGTTCTCCGTCCAGCGCACGTATGAAAGAGGATAATCCTGCCCGCGTTTTTCGTAATTGGCGTCGTAGCTACCCGGACCGTAAGCGCGCGCCATAATGAGTTTCAACTCTTTCATATACATTTCGCCGTGCGCCATTTCAAGCGGCATAATGCCGACAATCACAAGACGCCCGCGGTCGCGGCACATTTTAATCGCCGTCTGCACCGGCGCCGGCGATTTTGACGCCGCCGCGACAATAACCACGTCCGCGCCGCGTCCTTCGGTGAGAGCCTGCACTTCCGCGACGGCGCTTTCACCGCCCGGAACGACAAAATCCGCGCCGGTTTTTTGGGCAAGTTCGATACGAGATTTTTGCAAATCGGTGGCTATTACGATTCCGCCTTGACAACGAACGAGCTGCGCGACGAGTTGACCGACAAGACCGAGACCGATGACCGCGACCGAATCGCCTACTTGAATATCGGCTTGGCGGACGGCGTTCATAGCAATCGCGCCGAGCGTCGTAAAACAGGCGTGCTGAAAAGGAACCGCGTCGGGAATGCGCGCTGCCAGATTGCGACCGATGTTAAGCGTTTCGCCGTGTCCGGTGCCTTCACCGCCGTAGGATACGCGCTGACCGATTGCCAAATCCGTCACGCTCGGATGTTTTTCGACGACGACACCCGCCCCAGCGTAACCTAAAACGGCGTAATCGCTAAATTTAGCACGCACTTCGCGGATAGTTCCCGCCGGACTGGTCTTCATCATCACGTCGTAAACCTTCTTCAAATGCGAAGGATTTTCCGCGACTTCTTTGACGATTCCCTCTTTGTGAATATCGGCGGTTTCCGTGCCGCTCGAAATCAGCGAATAAAAGGGACGTACCAAAACGTGATTAGTTGAAGCAACCGGATCTGGAACTTCGTCAACAATAATTTCTTTCAAACCTCTGCGAATAACTTGTTTCATAAAAAT
>CADCUR010000233.1 GCA_902805935.1 uncultured Pyrinomonadaceae bacterium | reverse complement strand
CGTATCACCTCTCTCTTACGTTTTCAACAATTCTTGCCCTTTTCGATAATATTTTGTATTGTATTCGGCACTCTTTTTAGTTTTCGTGTTTTTATGATTAGCGCCGGTTTACACATTACGCCAAGTCTCATTCGTCGTCGCTATAATCAGGGTCTTGATTCGATTGTCCGCTTGATTGGCGATCTTGAAGACCGGATCGATGATCTGACGGCAATGCACATCTCCGCGCCGCAGCGTCTGATTGGCAAACAAGCAGCGACCATCAAGCGCCTGGAGCAGACTGTTGCCAATAAAGATGCCGAACTGGTAGAAACTCATCAACTTAACCGGCAGCTTCAGGCACGCATCCGAGAACTTGAAAAGACACTCGAAGCCGAAACACCGATCACTGAACCAATTATCAAACGCGATTCGCACAACTCGAACCAGCCGCCGTCACTCGATCTACCCTGGATCAAGCCTAAACGCACCAGAAGTTTAAGAAAGCAATCCGGATTGAAAATCGGCGGACAGCCCGGTCACGAAGGCGTCACCTTACTCCAGGTCGCCGACCCAGAGCGGATCATCATTCATCAAGCAAACGAATGCCTGCAATGCGGCGCATCGCTCGGTGCGGTTTCTGCAAACAATCTGCATAAAAGACAGGTTTTCGAGATCGAGAACGGAGCTTTAGCGGTCATTGAACATCGTCTCACAGCGAAGATGTGTCCGTCTTGCAGCTATATTTCTAAAGGAAAATTCCCACTTGAAGTCCTTGCTCCGGTGCAGTATGGAACAAGCGTTTTGTGCCGCGCTTTATATTTGCATTTATATCAACTGCTGCCGGTGGCGCGAACGCAGGAGGCGATGCGCGATTTGTTCGGCTGCACGATCTCGCAGGCTTCGATTCAGCGCGCCGCTCGTCTCTGCTCCGACAAGCTCATCAGATGCGAGCAGCGCATTAAGGCGGCGATCCGCGATTCTGCCGTGATCGGCGCTGATGAAACCGGCATCAGGATCAATGGTAATAATGCCTGGGTTCACGTTGCCCGAACCGAGCGGCTTACGCATCTGGCTTCGCACACGCATCGCGGCAAAGCGGCTTTCGATGCTATCGGCATTCTCAATCAGTATAAAGGCACTTTAGTCAGGGACGGATGGTTTTCCTACAAATGGTATCAGCAGTGCCGCCACAGCCTCTGTAATGCCCATCTGCTGCGCGATCTGACTTACATTGGCGAAGCCGAACCGCTGCACGGGCAATGGACGACCGCGCTGGCAAAGCTTTTGATTGAGATTAAGGATGCGGTCGAGGCTGCGCGGAACAACTCACTTTCTGAACTTGATAGCGAACAATACAAAGACTTTCTCAGTTGCTACGACATGCTGACCGCCAAAGCCGAAGAAGCCGTTCGCGGTTCGCCCGAACCCAAAAGCAATGGGCTGACCGCCGCCAAACTGCTCAACCGCTTAATCAAGAATAAGACGGAAGTGCTGCGCTTTATGACGGATTTCGCAGTTCCCTTCGACAACAACGGCTCGGAGCGGGACTTAAGGATGCTGAAATTGCAGCAGAAGATCGCGGGCTGTTTCCGAACAACTGATGGCGTAAAAACTTTCTGCCGAGTGCGCTCGTATTTGTCTTCGGCACGAAAGAAAGGGGAAAGTCTGCTTGCGGCACTGGAAAGTGCATTGAAAGGTAAACCGATTGCTTTGACCAATTGATGGGACTACCTGAATAGTTACCTCGCACGCCAAAGACTTAAGTTTTATAAAAACAGTACCAAAAACGCCCGGACACCAGCCCCATTAACGCCCGTTTTTGAGATTTCGAAAATGATGCAATTTTTCAGTGTCCCAAAAC
>CADCUR010000232.1 GCA_902805935.1 uncultured Pyrinomonadaceae bacterium | reverse complement strand
TTATTGTCGGCTGGACACGGCTCGATGTTGATTTATTCGCTACTGCATTTGACCGGCTACGATTTACCGATGAGCGAGCTGAAAAATTTCCGCCAGATTCATTCAAAAACGCCCGGACACCCCGAAAATTTTATGACTGAAGGCGTCGAAATCACGACCGGACCTTTGGGGCAAGGTTTCGCCAACGGCGTCGGAATGGCGATGGCACAGGAACATTTAGCGGCGAAGTTTAATCAAAAAGGCTTTCCGATTATTGACCATCACATTTACGCGATTGTGTCGGACGGCGATTTGATGGAAGGCGTAGCGTATGAGTCGGCTTCGCTTGCCGGACATCTCAAACTATCAAACTTGATTTATTTTTACGACGACAATCGAATTACGATTGACGGTTCGACCGATTTGGCTTTTACCGAAGATGTGACGAAACGTTTTGAATCGTGCGGGTGGCACGTTCTGGTCGTCGAAGATGGCAACGATTTGCGGGCGATTGAGCGGGCGATTAAGGACGCGCAGCGAATTAAAGACAAGCCGAAATTGATTCGCGTAAAAACCATTATCGGTTTCGGAATGCCGAAAGCGGGAACGTCGAAAGCGCATTCGGACGCGCCCGGCGAAGAAGCCGTCAAAGAAACGAAACGCAATCTCGGCTGGGACGAGAACAAACATTTCTACGTGCCGAAAGAAGCGTCGGCGCATTTTAGAGAAGCGGTAAAACGCGGCGCGCGTCTTGAAAAAGATTGGGAAGCGTTAGTTGCAAAATACGAAAAAACGCACGGCGATTTGGGCAAGACTTTGCAGGAAACCCGAAAGAATAAATTGCCAGCCGGTTGGGAAAAATCCTTGCCGAAATTCGACGGCGTTGAAGCGAAAGCGACGCGCGCTTATTCGGGCGAAGTCATCAACGCCATTGCCGATGTCGTACCGCAGCTCATCGGCGGTTCAGCCGATCTCGCGCCGTCAAACAACACGACGATCAAATCTTCCGCCGATTTCCAAGCCGGGCAATACCAAAACCGCAACATCCATTTCGGCATCCGCGAACACGCAATGGGCGCGACGATGAACGGAATGGCTCTTTACGGCAGCGTGATTCCGTTCGGCGGAACTTTCCAAACATTCAGCGATTATATGCGCCCCGCGATTCGCCTCGCCGCATTGTCCGGCGTGCAGACGATTTTCGTTTTCACGCACGATTCAATCGGCTTGGGCGAAGACGGTCCGACGCACCAATCGGTCGAACATCTCGCCGCCCTCCGCGCCATTCCGAAACTCGCCGTCATTCGCCCGTGCGACGCGCACGAAACCCGCGAAGCCTGGCGAGCGGCTCTCGAACGTGACAACGCGCCAACGGCTTTTGCATTTTCGCGCCAAAAGGTCGCTCTTGTTGACCGTGTAAAATTTGCCGACGCGCAAGGATTGCACAAAGGCGCGTATGTTTTAGCCGAAGCCGAAAATAAAATGGGCGAAAAAGCTGAGCCACGCTTGATTTTGATTGCAACCGGCTCGGAAGTCGGCTTGGCGATGCAGGCGCGCGAGCAATTAAATTCCCAAAACATTCCGACGCGCGTCGTCTCGATGCCGTGCTGGGAATTTTTCGACGCGCAATCGCCGAAATACAAAGATTCCGTTTTGCCGAAATCGGTTACGGCGCGTCTGGCAATCGAGGCGGGCGTTTCTTTGGGCTGGCACAAATACGTTGGAGATGCGGGCGACACATTAACGGTTGACCGCTTCGGCGCGAGCGCGCCCGGCGATGATGTTTTCAAAGAGTTTGGATTTACGGTTGAGAATGTCGTGAAGAAAGCGAAGAAGTTGAGTTGATTGTATGAGATTGCATACGGA
>CADCUR010000231.1 GCA_902805935.1 uncultured Pyrinomonadaceae bacterium | reverse complement strand
ACGCTGGCGAAAGAAATTTTCGCGGCGTGTTTTTCGATAAGATGCGCGAAAACATTATCGTGCGCCGAAGCGCCGACAATGCCGATAAAAGAGTTTTTGAATTGATGAATTTTGCTTCGTTGACGAAGATAATTTTGATCGACTTTCGTATTTCCGTATAGATATAGAGTATCGGCGGCGATAACAACTTTGCCGGCTTTTTTGACGACAACGATAATTGACATTTGTAATTACTCCGCTGGCAAAATCACGCCGCGGCATTCGCCGAAACCGATGCGCCGAAAACCTTCGCGTTCGCAAAAACCTCGCATAATAATTTCGTCGCCGTCTTCCAAAAATCTGCGTTCCTCACCATTCGGCAATTTTATCGGTTCTTTGCCGCGCCAGGTTAATTCAAGTAAACAGCCGCGCTCCGACTTCTCTTTGCCCGAAACCGTTCCGGTCGCCATCAAATCGCCGGTTTGCAGGTTGCAGCCGTTCGAGGCGTGATGCGCCAGCATCTGCGCGGGCGTCCAATATAAATCTTTCATATTGCTTCGGCTCAATAAAAACGGTTCAGCATTTTCGCCGCGCAATCGTTCGGTCAAAATATAAACTTCGAGATTGATGTCGAAGCCACCTGATTTCTCGTTTGCGGCGGACGATAAATAATCGAGCGGCGGCGGGTCGTTTTCGTCGCGTGCGAAAGCGTTTGTGCGAAACGGCGCGAGGGCTTCCATCGTCACGACGAACGGCGAAATGCTCGTTGCAAAATTCTTCGCCAAAAACGGACCGAGCGGCTGGTATTCCCACGCTTGTATATCGCGCGCCGACCAATCATTTACTAAACAAAGTCCGAAAATGTGGTCTTCGGCATCATCAATTGAAATCGTTTCGCCGAGTTCGTTCGGTTTGCCGACGAAAAAACCGACTTCCATTTCGTAATCGAGATTTTTGCACGCGACGAATTGCGGCGGCGCGTTTTCTTCGCTTCGGTTTTGTCCTTTCGGGCGCACGATTTCCGTTTCCGAAATCACCACGCTCGACGCGCGTCCGTGATAGCCAATGGGAACGAATTTGTAATTCGGCAGCAGCGGATTATCGGGACGAAACATCGAGCCGACGTTCGTGGCGTGAAAAATCGAGCAGTAAAAGTCGGTGTAATCGCCGATGTGCGCGGGCATATAAAACTGCACTTCGTCAATCGGAAGCAAATTTCTTTTGACATTTTTTTGCGTGGCTTCGTCAGCGTCGGCAGACAGAATTTCAACCAGACGGCGCCGAAAGGCAGATTGCAAATTCGGATTTTTCTTCATAATCGAGTGGTCGAGACAATAATTATTCGTCCCGACGGCGACCGTAAACGATTCGTCGTCGAACAGACAGCATTCGTAGCACGCATAAACGTCCAAAACAAAATCGCCGATTGCCACGCCGACGCGCACACTTTCATACGTGCAGGCGCGCGCGAAAACGCAGAACGGCAAATTTTGAATCGGAAAATCAGTGTCGGGCGCGTTGGCTGAGTCAATCCAGCTTTTTAAGTTTTCGTCGTGTGTGTTGTTTGTTTCGTATGTCATAAAAATTTGTAATCAATGATTTTCGCTGGTGCACAGCGATTCGTCGCCGTGCAAAGCTAAATTTTTCGTGTGGTGAACAATCTTCTTTTACAGCAATCCGATTTCCTGCAAATCCTCGACCGGCTCGACGAACGAACACGAGCCGAACGAAATGGCGGCGCGGATGCGCGCGTTTTCTATTTGCAGACTGTTTATAAAATGCTCCTGTCGCCACAGAACGCCGTTGTCGTCGAACAGAAAATTATCCGCCCGTCTGTCTCTGAGCAAATTGTGAATCAAGCGCGGCTGACTGCCCTGACGCAAAAACGCGGCGGCGAGAAACACGTTCAGAAAACCGTTCATCGTGCCTTCTGGCGCGTTCGGTTCATACGTCAAAGGCTTGACCGTGCGCAGCGGATGATGCAGCCCGGCGGTGGCTTTAAACGGCACGTTCGCCGCCAGACAAACGCGCATAAATTTTGCAATCTGCTCGACCGGCGGAAACGCCGCCTCGTTTGTGCCGCCCGTGCGAATTTTGGCGCGGTGTCCGAAAATAGCCAAAGTTGGAATCAACTCGGCTAACGATTCTTCGATTGGAATTTCAAAATATGTTTTCAATCCTTGCGGCAGAGCATTGCTTATTTCTTTGATTTGATAACTCGTTTCCGCTTTAACTTCGAGCGCGTCGCAGACGGTTTGCGGCGCATACTCGTGGTTAAATTCTTCAATCAGACGGACGGTTTGGTAAATATCCCCGCTTCCCAAAACGCCCAAACGCCACGGCTCTTCGCTCGTGGCAGAGAAAAAGTTTTTCGCGCTTGCGGCAAATTCGTCGAGCCGCTCGACCGGCACGACCAAACGCCCCAGCATCCATTTGTAGTCGCTCTTTTTATAAGTCGCGTAATTGCCGACCGCCTCTTGCATCGAAAGCTGCGCGGGCGGAAAAAGTCCCGCGTAATCTATGATTTCGGTCAGCAGCGCGCGAACCGATGCTTTTGGATTTGAGTGTGACATCAGGTTTTTCATTTTACGATAATCCGGGAAATGTCGCCACGTCGGAAGGAAAAAGGATGAAGGATGAAGGATGAATAAAACCAAGATTTGCCGATCTCTTGTCTTGTTCATCCCACATTCATCCTTCATCCCTTAATCGCTGCTTGCCTTTTACCGATGATGTGCGTTATCTTGAGGGCGTAAATTACAAGTAAAAGTCCGCTTTATTATTTATTGAATGCGTGTTTTGGGAATTGATCCGGGAAGCGAAACGCTCGGCTGGGGCGTGGTCGAAGGCAGCGGTTTGAAATACAATTTGATTGATTTCGGCACAATCAAGTCGAGTCCGAAGGACGCGTTTTCCAAACGGCTTTTGAAAATCAGCGACGGTATCGAAGCGGTTATCGCCCGGTTTCAGCCCAATGTTTTGTCGGTCGAAGAAGCCTTTTATGCCAACAATGTCAAAGTTGCCCTCAAGCTCGGACAAGTGCGCGGCGTGGTTCTGCTGACCGGGGAGAAAGCGGCTTTGGAAATCTCCGAATTCAGCCCGCGCCTGATTAAACAGACGGTCGTCGGCTACGGCAACGCCGAAAAACATCAGGTTCAGGAAATGGTGCGGCTGCTTCTGAAAATGAAAACCGTCCCGCAGCCGCACGACGCGGCTGACGCGCTGGCAATCGCCATCTGTCATTTTCATCACGCCGGCGTGCAGAGCCGAATTAATCTGGCGAAATTGAAGAATTAAACTCGTCTTGCGGCTGCGTTCAATCGCCGCAAAATTTAACTTACAACTTCCAATTCTCAACCAGGAGGATTTATGAGACGCTCTTTTTTCACGCTCTTTTTTCTCGTTTTTCTCGCTTTCGCATTCGACGCACCCGCGCAGAATCGTCGCCGAATTCCGCCGCGAGTTAAAAATCCGGCAGTCGTAAAATTGCCGAACACGGCGGTTGTCGTGGACGAAAGATTATCCGTCTTACGAGCCGAACCGAGTTTTTACGCCCGCGTCGTCCAAAGAATGCGGCGCGGCAGAGCGGTCACAATCTCCGGCACGCGCCAAGCCGACGGCGTAACTTTTTATCGCGTCGCCGACGCGCCGAATTACGGCTGGATACAGGCGGAAGCCATCGCCGGTCGGTTTCGCCCAGGCGACGACGCGCGGCTGGCAAACCTGGTGCAGTCTTCCGAAGGCTTTGAACAAATCGAACGCGCGGCGATTTTTCTCGACACTTTCAATGACTCGCCGCTGCGCCCGGCAATTCTGCTTCTTCTCGGCGACTTGATGGAAGAGACGGCTTTGAAACTTTCGGCTGAAGCAACCAGAAGGCTCGACCGCCGCGAGATGGCGGCTTCCGGCGCGCCGCTGCACAGCTTTTATCTGAATTACGTTTCGCTCGACCGCTATCGTCGGCTCGGCATCAATTTCGTTTTCAACCCGCAGGCAAAATTGCTGCATTACGACGGCGCTGGCTGGCGCGAAGTTATCAAGAAATCTCCAAAATCCGCCGAAGCGGTCGAAGCGCAAAAACGACTTGATTCGTTGAAGGAAAGAATGGAAGCGGTAAAGTGAGAAAAAGATTTGAAGCGATGGGTAGAAATTTCGAGGGCTGCCCGATATTTTGCTCGGCTGAATCTTTTTCGTTTCTCTTTTCATTAGTTTACAAACGAATTTTGAAATTTGCTCCGATGACATTCAAATCGCCCGGACGCGAAAAGCCGTCGTTTTGCCGCAGGTAAAAAACGTCAACCGATGAATTTTTCGTCAGAGTTTTATTGATTCCGGCGCTCAGCCGATTGCGCGAGAACCGCCGCAAAATCGAATCGTAAAAAACCTCTTCGGTCACAAACAGTTTCACGCCTGGAATGATTTTGCCGACGTCTTTTTCAAACGTCAGCGACGGGCGGTAACGCCAGGAATTTCGCGGCTCGCGCAGGCGGCGCTCGATCCAACTGCGATGCGACACGGCGATTAGTTTGAACGGAAAACGGTAAATCGCGCGAAAATTTAGCCGGTGTTCCATCAAAAATCTGCCGCTTGCGTTACGCGCCACGATGTTTTGGTAAAACGGCTGAAAAGACCAAGATTTTGCTTTGCTAGGCTTATAAACTAAACCAACAGCGACGCGTCGGTCGGTTAGCTGCGTGATGTTTTTCCGAAACGAAGCGTTCCCGCCAATGTAAAATCAAATTGTTCGTTTATCGGAACGGTGATTTGCAAATCGTTCCACGATTGATTATCGTCTGCGTCGGCGGTTTGCGCGCCGGTGTAAACCGTGCAAAAACCCAAAAGAGCGAAAAGCAAAAAGATTCTTTTCATCGCTAACCTCCATTGAGCAGAGACAAAGCCATTTGTCTGGCTTGGGCGCGGATTTCCGGCATCGCCGTTGATTCCCACAAAACGCCTTTGAGCGCAGTTCCGGCGGTTAAAATCACGTCGGAAACCGCGCCGTTTTTATCAATCGTTCTGCCGTCTGGCGCGGCGTCAATGCCCATTTTCAAACTGTCGGTTTTTATCAAACCCTTGCCGAGCAGATTGACGACGAGCGACGATTCGACGCGGTTGAAATTGCTTTCCGAACCGATGCAGTTAATTACCGCGTCAGCCGAAACACTCGTTTCAATCCCGTCGGCGGAATAAGTAATCTTAAACTTTCCGTCTTCGTCCGCTTCGATATTCCGCAGGCGTCCTTTCCCGATTCGCAGTTGATTCGCCGCTTGCAGTTTATTCAAAATTTTCCACGTCTCCGGCGGCAGGCGGTGTCTGGCGACGTTCCAATAGCGGCTGAGATGCTGCATAAAATACCGCTTTTCCGCCTCGGGCAGCGTTTGCCAGATTTCCTGCGTCTGCGGGCGCAGACTGTCAATGACGGCTCGCCAATCGCTGCCGTCGGTTTCAGCCGCTTCGATATGGCGGCGAACCGCTTTCAGCAAATCGGTGATTTTCGTCTGCGATTTTAGTTCGCCGGAAAAAGACGGGTAAACGAATCCGAGACGATGGACGGCGGGCAGCAAGCCGCGCGTCGAGAACCCGAAAATTTTCCCCGCGTGGCGGTTGTGGTAAAGACTCGTCACGACATCGGCAAACGTCAAACCCGTTCCGATGATGAAAACGTCGTCGGTGACAGCGATTTTTTCGGTTAAATCCGCCCGCCACGGATTGCGAAAATACTTTTTGGCATTAATGAACGATTGACTGTCGGATTTCGGATGCGGCGGCAGAAAATTGCCGAAAGCCAGCACAACTTTGTCCGAGTCTAAAACCGCGCCCGATGCTAGAGCGACTCGCGCCCGCGCGCACTCAATCGAAACGTCGGCGGCTTCGTCATCGAGAACGTTGACGACGACGTTCGCGCTTTTATTTTTCAGAGTTTCGTTGAAAAGCTCGCGCAGGTATTCGCCGTAAATGCGGCGCGGCACGAAATCGTTCGGCGCGTAATGGTAATGGTTATCAATCAGCCAGCGGTGGAAATGTTCAATGTCGTCGGGAAACGCGCCCATTTTGGCGGCGGGAACGTTCAAAAGATGAAAGTCTCGGGCGGTCGAATAAGCCACGCCGCGTCCGAGCCGTTCGCGTTTTTCGACCAGGTTTATTTCAATCAGTTGCTTTCCGGCGTGTTTTATTAGATTAACTGCTAAAAGCGTTCCGGTTGCGCCGCCGCCGACTATCGTAATTTTTTTCATTAATCGCCCTCACTTGTAACTTCAAATTTGTTTTTAAGATACAAAAAAAGCGTAAAGCACACGCTTTACGCTTTTCGAGATAAACTCTTTTCGTGTCCTTCTTTGCTTAGGCTTACGAGGTTAGCTGCCGGGCTGGAAGCAAAGAATCTTCTGCGCCGAATTCGGCGCTTCGCCCCGTGTTTTGCCACCGAAGAGCAAAACTTTGGTTTCCCCGCGCCGCGCCGGAAAATTTCCAAAGCGGCTTCAGCGACTTAAATTGTTTGAAAAGTCTATAATAAAAAAACCGGAAAAAGCAAGATTTATTTTTCAAATGCGGAACAGTATGTCAATCGCCGATTTGATAAATTTCCTTTGCGCCCGCGTCTGCCAAATCGCGTCTCACCAGCAGGTAGAGTTCCACGCCCGGACGCAGCGGATACGTGCCGACGTATTTGTAATGCGCCGCGTATCGCTCGGTCAATTCGCCTTTCTGCGCTTCGGAGGCGACGACCATTTCCGAAGCGTTCGCGTCAGCGAATTTGCCGTGAAAAATCGCCTTCGGATAATCGCGCAGATACCACGGCATTGACCAGTAATCGGGCGAGACGATTTCGATTGAAGCCTGTTTGCCCTCGCCGCTTTTTTCGGCGTAGCGTTCGATTTCACGAATCAAATCGAGAAAACCGCGTTTCGTGTGCGCGTAAACATACGGCATCGTATCGTCGTCGTATCTTTGAAAGTTCAAATCGTAAGTTTGATAACCGAGAATCGCGGCGGCAACGACCGCTAAAATTCCGCCCGCAATTTTTGTTAAAACATCGCGCGAAGCGACGAGTTCGTTAACGGCGTAACCGGCGACGACACACATCGGCAAAACAAAGCTAATGGCGAGCCAAGGCGTTTTGTAGGGAATAATCGAATAAGCGAGAAAAAGTCCGTAAGCCCACAGCGCGGCGAACATCGGGAAGCGATGACGCGCTTTGAAAAACGCAATCAAGCTGCCGATTGCCGAGAGAAGCAAAATCGGCGATTCGATTTTCAAAAGCCATTTCAGATAAGCCAGCGCGCCGTTTTGCGTGTGGTCTTTGCTGCCCGTTTTCGTCCAGATGGCGTAAGCCTCGAACGCTTTCAAAACGCCTTCGGGATATGTGAAAAACGACGAGAAAAACAAAACGCCGACATAGACGAAAACGAATACGCACGCCGCAATTATCAAAAGTACATCTGACGAATCGCCCAAAGAGCGGCGAAAAGTCGTCCAAGTTAGTTCGACCGGTTCGAGTTCGTTTTCGGACGGCTCGCCAAAGACCGCGCGGTAAATTACACGCCACAGCCAAACGCAGACGCACGCGATTGCCATTGTGCCGATGGTGATAAAAGCGGTTTCTTTAGTGGCGAAAAGCAAAACGCCGGAAGCCGTCGCCAGCAGCAGATAAATCGCCCTGCCCTCGTTCCACGCGAGCAGCATTCGCATAATCAGAAAAACCAGCAACGCTTCGACGGCGAACAATGCGAGCCGCACGAGCCAAACTGTAGTGGCGTTATCTTTGCCGATCAGCGTTGCTAAATTAAGCGCGGTCGGCAAAAAACAGACGAGCAACAGCAGCGTCATCGTCGCAATCGCCAACGCGCCCGCTCGTCTTCGTTCGATAAAATACAACACGCCGACGACGATGCCGAAACTGAAAAACACGAACAACATCTCGTGTATAAAATAGCGCGAGATATAAACCATTCCCGGTGAAAGCGCGATAAAAAGCGCGGCGGCGAGACTGCCGACGCTGCCGATGTATTTTCTCAAAAAAAACGCCAGCACGACCGTCAGAACTCCGAAGAGCGCTACGCTTCCGCGAACGCTGACCGTGTTTAAGCCGAATGTTTTCGCCGCCGCCAGCGCCAGATAATACAAATCGGGACCGTGATAATTTGCCGGGTCGTATTTATAAACGCCGTCGCGGAAAAGCGTGATTAAAAAATAACCGTTCACGCCTTCGTCGTGATGCAGCGGTTTTAGCTCAAGCCAAAAAAAACGCAGGAACGCCGCAATCGCAGTGACGGCGACGCAGCCGACGATCCAAAAACGGTCTTCGGTCTTCGGTCTTCGGTCTTCGCCGATTGAATGCGGAGAGTCGGAGGTCGAAAGATTTTTCTCCTCTTCTCCTTCTCTTCTGTTCTCCTCTTCTAAAATCTCCGCGTCTTCGGCGCGTCTTCCGCGCGTTTCTGCGTTTTTGTTCCTTTTCCGTGGTTTCATTTTTTAATTTGATAAACGCGATACTCTCCGGCTTCGGCGACGACGGGAAAGCGCCGGAAAAATTCTTCGTTAACGGGCAGATTCGATGTCTCTTCCGGGCTGACTAAAACGTATTCGATGCCGTATTTATTCAGAAAAATCTCTGCCGCGGCGTCGCCCGCATAAATTCTTTTAACGTCGGTTTCGCGTTCGCCAAAGTCAATTCCGTAAGAGGCGAGATGTCCGGTATAGCGCATCAGAGAACGCCTGCCCGACAAAACGACTGCCGAATTAAACGTCGGCGCGTTTAAAAATAAAGCGTTCGGCGCGGTTTTAAGTTTTATTTGTTCGGCGATGGTGACCGCGTCTTTATCGAAAATTTTATAATTAATTTCCCCCGACGCCGTGCGCCAGACATCAATCGCGCCCGACGCGGTCAATACAATCAGGCAACCGACGGCGACGATTTTTGTAATTCTATCTCCATTCCAAAGCCACGCCAAAACGAACGCGACAAAGGGCAGAGAACAGACAAACCAGTAAATCAAAACTTTGATATTGTCCCATTCCCACGGCGCAAGTTTCACCAGATTCGAGACGAAAAAAAGCAAAAAAAACGGCAAGCTGAAAAGCAGCAAATTCGTCCTTCGTCCTTCGTCTTTCATTATTCGTCCCTCTTTATCCGTGCTTTGTTTTTCAGTTTCTTTCGCGCCTTCGCGCCTTCGCGCCTTCGCATTAAAGATAAGGTAAATTCCCAAAAGAAGCAGCGGTATAAAAATTCCCGTATTCGTCAGCCAGAACCAAAAAAAACTTGCATCGCGTTTGTCCCAACCGAAGTTCCAGGCGATGAATTCCGTCAGCCGCGTCGCGCTGCCCGTCATCGCCCAAGCGAGTTCGGGAACGGCGACGATTGAAACGCCGACGCCGAACGCAATCCATTCGCGCAATCTGTCCAATCTAAGAAAAAATAAAAACGCGCTGACGACAAACAAAACGACAAGACTGTGAACGTGTATCAGCGGCAGCGTTCCGGCGAGCAAACCGACGAGGAAAGCGGAAAAGGGAAAAAGGTTAAAAGGGAAAAAGGAAATCTCGCTGGGGAGGTTTTCACCTTTTTCACTCTTCCACTTTTTCACTTTTTCACTTGAAAAAATCTCCCAAATTTTCTGCAAAACAATAATCGTGAGCGGCATTCCCAAAAGCAAACTTCTCTGCGTGATGAAAAGCACGACGAGCGAATTTCCCCAACGAAATTTTTCGCTGATGGTGTAATCTTTCGGCAGATTCCAAATCAGATCGAAAAAACTTTGCGCGCCTTGCCAGTAATCTGCAAGAAACCACAAGAAACCTAATCCGCCGCTGAAAAATAAAAGCACCGGCGCGATTTTCCCCGCCAGACGGCTGCCGGTTAACTTAAAGACGAAGCGTTTTAAAATGACGAGCAACGAGAAAGCCAGAAAGACGTTTTGGACGAGCATCGCGTCGCGGACGCTCGCGCCGAATTTTGCAAAAGCCGCCGTTATCAAATCCGCCATAAACGGATAGGAAAATTTAGCGAAAGCGTAAGAAGGATTTTCCGGCGGAAAATTACCTCCGTCGGTGAAAGAAAAAATCGCGCCCAGATGAAACGGCAAATCGCCGAAGTTTTGCGACGCGCCCGTGAAAATCCCGTTCGGCGTTTCGAGCAGCGCGCGTTCAAAAAAGAATATGAATAAAATGAAAAAGAAAGCGTAGTAACCGAAACGGAAAAACTTTTTCGGCGTCGCGCCTTCGAGCTTGCCTTTCGCCCGCCGCCAATCACCCAGAAATTTTGCGCGGTTCGTCTCTGCGGTGAACAAAACGAGCGGCGCGAGACAAATGAAAAACGCCAGTGAAATCGTCACGATTGAGAATCCGAAAAGACACGCGAGCAGAAAACAAATCAATCCGAAAACCGCCGAGCCGACGACATTGCCCGCGCAGACGCGCCACAATAACGGCTCGTCTTCGGCGAAAAGATACGTGAGACTAAAGCCGCCGGCGGTGATGAGCAATATTAAAATAAAAGACGTAAACATAATTTCAAAAACATATTTTCATTGTTTATGCAGCGAGCGTCCGTCAGATATAAATTACCTTAATTTTCCCGCGAGACAAAATTTTGAGCGTTTTTGCGCGCCGCCGTAAAATTTCTGGAAAAACCTATTCGGATAAGTTATACTTTTCTCGACAACCATCAACAATTCCCATATATTTCTGCGAGGTGAAAAATGAAAAACGTCTTCTTCCTGATTTTCCTGTTCGTTCTGTCGGCGATTGCACCGGACTTTTCCGTCAATGCGCGAAACCTGAATGATAATCTTTTTAAGAATTTTGAAATAGCCGTATCGCAAAATTCGCCGCAGCCGAGTTCGCAAATCAAAGATATACAAGTTTTCGGCGAACAATCCGGCGTTGCCTTTACACGCGACGCGCTTTTCAGAACCGACACGAACGGCGCGGCGTGGCGCGAAATCGTTTTGCCGAAAAGTTTCTCGGAAACAATCAGCGCGGCTTTGTTTTTAAATGAAAACGCCGGTTGGGTGATTTTAGCCGACGCGAAAGTCGCGCGTCTTGAAATCGCCAAAACAATTGACGGCGGAAATTCCTGGACGCGAACGCCAGTCAATTTGCGGCGGGAAGATTTGCAGGAAGCCGATTTGGAGAACGTCATTTTGGGATTCGACAACGAAGACCGTTGGCAGTTGATTTTACGTCGCCCGACGACTTCTAATTTTACCGGCAAAAGTCTTTACGAATCGAGAAACGAGGGACAAACTTGGGAATTTACGGAAACTTCAATCTACCCGAACACTTCGGATTCGCCCGCCGAAAAGAGTTCCGGGAATTGGATTCTAAGATCAGAAGGAAATTGCGAAGGCTTTAAAACAGGCTGCTACAACGAATCGAAAATCATACGCGAAACGACCGAAATCACGCCGCCGCAAATTAAGAATCTCGCCCGCCTCGAAAAAGAAAACGCCAGACTCGAAGTGCGCAATTCGGTTTTCGCCGCGCCGCCGGGCGGTTCGACGCGCATAAGTTTGAATCGCGGTTTCGACAAATGCACCGCCGCGACTGTCGCGCAGATGCAAACCTGGTGGAACACTTCGCCCTATCACGATGCAAACATTTACATTTCGGGCAGAAATCGCGGCTGCTCGCAACCGCAATTGACGGCAGCCTGGGTCAATCAAGTTTCGGCGATGGGCTGGGGATTGATTCCGACCATCGTTGGTTATCAAGCGCCGTGTTCGGTCAGCACAAATTCCGCTAAACACAGCTCCGACCCGGCGATTGCCGAAACGCAGGGGCGCGGCGAAGCCGACATTGCCATCGCGGACGCGAACAATCTCGGTCTGACGCAAGGCACGGTTCTTTATTACGATATGGAGCGCTATGACGAAACAAGTCAAACACCTGGCTGCCGCGCCTCAGTCAATGCGTTCTTAAAAGGTTGGACCGACCGTTTGAAAGAGCAAGGTTATATTTCCGGCGTTTACGGCTCGCCGACAAATGCCGTCGCCGATTGGCTGAACATTCCCGCCGCGAGCCGGATGGACGCGGTTTGGCTCGCGCGTTGGGACAATGTTCCTTCGGTTTGGTATTACGCGCCGCCGTCGCCCGTTGTGCCGAACACGGCTTGGGCGAATCATCAGCGCATCAAGCAGTGGCAGGCGCCGCACAACGAAACCTGGGGCGGCGTAACTTTCAACATTGACGGCAACGTTTTGGACGCTCCCGTCGCGGGCGCGCCAATCGCCAAAAATAAAACGGCGGATTTTGACGGCGACGGCAAAACCGACGTTTCGGTTTTTCGACCTGACAGCGGCATTTGGTATGTCTTGAACAGTTCAAATAACAATTTCAGCGGAGCCGCTTTCGGCAATTCAAGCGACGTTCTCGCGCCGGGCGATTACGACGGCGACGGCAAAACTGACTTGGCGGTTTTCCGCCAGGCGGAAGGCGTTTGGTATTTTCAAACCAAAGCCGGATTTGTCAGCTCGCGCCAGTTCGGAACAAACGGCGACGTTCCCGTTCCGGCAGATTATAACGGCGACGGCAAAACAGACGCGGCAGTTTTCCGTCCGTCAAACGGCACGTGGTATATCGCCAACAGCGACAGTCTAGGAACATTTCGTTTCGTCCAATTCGGCGCGACCGGCGATAAACCTGTTGTCGGCGACTACGACGGCGACGGCAAATCAGACATCGCCGTGTTTAGACCTTCGACGGGCAGTTGGTATGTTTTGCGCTCGTCCGACGGAACATTTTACGGCGCGGCTTTCGGCGCGGCAGCCGACCAACCGACGCAAGGCGACTTTGACGGCGACGGCAAAACCGACTTTGCTGTTTTCAGAAGCGGCATTTGGTATCTGCTGCAAACCACTAACGGATTTTCTGCTGTCCAATTCGGCGCGGCAGGTGATTTGCCCGTCGTCGGCGATTACGATGGCGACAATAAATCAGATGTGGCGGTCTTTCGCCCGTCAAACGGTGCTTGGTATTTAAATAGAAGCCAAAGCGGATTTACCGGAATCGGATTCGGCGCTTCAACTGATAAACCGATTCCGAATGCGTATCTGCCGCAGTAAAATTTAGTCCAAAGTCCAAAGTCCAAAGTCTTAAGTCGAAAAAACAATTTGACTTGATACTTCGGACTTTGGACTTGAGTCTCGTTAAAGGTAGAATATCCAATTTGAAATTTATAATCTGAAATTGGAAATTTATCTATGTTACAAGCCGGAATCGTCGGACTTCCGAACGTCGGAAAATCCACACTTTTTAACGCGCTGACCGCGCAGGAAGCCGCGCTCGCGGCGAATTATCCGTTTGCGACCATCGAGCCGAACGTCGGCGTAGTCGCCGTGCCGGATGAACGCCTTCCCGTTCTCGAACGGATGAACAAAGCGCAGCGAGTCGTTCCTGCAACAGTTGAATTTGTTGACATCGCCGGTCTGGTGCGCGGCGCGAGCAAAGGCGAAGGTTTGGGCAATCAGTTTCTCGCAAACATCCGCGAAACCGACGCCGTGATTCAAGTTGTCAGGTGTTTTGAAGACGAAAACATCGTCCACGTCGAAGGCTCGGTCAACCCGATTCGAGATATTGAAACGATTCAAATCGAATTGGCTCTGGCAGATTTAGCATCGGTCGAAAAGCGGCGCGACAAAGCGCAGCGCGGCGCAAAATCGGGCGACAAAACGGCGAAAGCCGAACTCGAAGTTTTGGATAAAATCCTGCCGATTTTAGAAGAAGGCAGACCGGCGCGCGCCGTCGAATTGTCGAAAGAAGAACAATTAATCTTAAAACAATTTTTTCTTCTCACTTCAAAACCGACGATTTACGCGGCGAATGTTGACGAAGAAACGCTTTTAAATCCAGACGAAAATCCGCACGTTAAAACCGTCAAAGAACACGCGGCGCAGGAAAACGCCGAAGTCGTCATCATCTGCGCCAAACTCGAAGCCGAACTCGTCGCGCTCGAAGAAACGGAACGGAAAGAGTTTTTAAATGATTTGGGCGTCACGTCGAGCGGCGTTGATAAATTAATCAAATCGGCTTACAAAATGCTCGGTCTAATGAGCTACCTGACGGCGGGCGAAAAAGAAGTTCGCGCGTGGACGATTCCCGCGGGAACGAAAGCGCCGCAGGCGGCGAGCGTGATTCACTCGGACATCGAACGCGGATTTATTCGCGCCGAAATCGTCTCCTACGACGATTTAATCAGCGCCGGTTCGGAAAAAGAAGCCAAAGAAAAAGGCTTAACCCGTCTTGAAGGCAAAGACTACATTATGCAGGAAGGCGACATCGTGAATTTTCGTTTTAATGTTTAATTTTACCAAAAGGATGGTTTCAACGCCGTCCTTTTTATTTTTCGATTTTCAGCGAAGAAATTATTTCTTCCAAATAATCTAAATTCGGCTTAAATTCATTTGGCTTTAAGTTTTCCAGCCGTCTTCCGATTCCTTTATTAACTTCATTAAAACGCTTCATTTCAGTTTCATCTTTTAGTTTTTCCCAAGGAATTTTATAACCTTCAAATTCTTCAGGTGAATCGTCTGACAAAAAAGCGACGCTGACCGGCATTTCTGCCAAAACGTAATATTTTCCGTCGTTTGTTAAACCCTCAAAAACATACCGCAGTTGTCTGTTGCTAACGAATTCAATTTCAAAACTCCAATGTGTTAAAAACAAAATTCCCCTACCGTTTTGAAACGGAAAATGTCTGACTTTCGATTGAAATGATTGCGAGGCGTCAATAAATGGAAGATACGGAATATGACCTTTGACGCGAAAGTTTTTATCTTGCAAGACTTTTTGCAGGTTGATTATTTCCTCTTCCATAGCTTTCACGCTTGATTTATTAACAGCATACATTCGCGGGAAATCACTGACCGGATAGACAGCTATGTACATTGGGCTAAAGTCTGTTGCTAAATCAAAAGTAAAAAGGCGATGTTGTGGCGCTACACCGTCAGGTTTAAACGTTTCTTCTTGCAACGGGTATTCTGCAATTTCTTCCGATTTGATTTCACCGAAAACTCGCGGATTATAGCTGAAACTCACGCCTTTAAATTCTACTTTTTGTTGTTTTGAAATTTCTTGTTGCGGTTGCGGCGTTGCGCTCTTATTTTCGGTTTTTGAGCTTTGAGAAACTGCCGAATCGCAACCTTGCAACACAAGACTCGCAAGGATTAAACCGATTATGAATAAATTTTCACGCATATCGTCTCCGTGATGAAAAATTTACGCTTCAATTGCGGAAAAGTAAAGATTTTTGTTTATTGATTTTCAAATTTAATTTCTCGAAAAATTCGACAACAATCAGTTTTTCGGGTATTCTTATCTTTGATGAAAGCTAATCTTTTACAGCAGAATACAAAAAAAGTCGTCGCTGGCTTGCTCGTCGTTTGGCTGAGCGGCGTGGTGTTTTTGTTTTGTTGTGAAACATCGAAAGCAAAGGCTTCGGAAGCAGAAAGTTGTCCATTAAAGAAAGCCAGCCACTGCAATAAAAAATCAACAGACGAGACGACTTCGCAAACTGCTTTGCTCGCGGCGGAAAATCACACGATTGATTGCTGCCGTTTTCCGGCACAGGTTTTCGATAAAGCGCGTAAACTTGAAACCAATCAGCAAACGGCTAATGTTTCGGCAATCGTCAAAGTTTCGTCCCCCAAATTCGCGTTTTTCAAAACCGAATTTCAATCTCCGAATCTATATCAATCCGTCAACCGCAATCGCGGAAGCACTTTTCTGCGAAATTGTATTTTTAGAATTTAAAGAGAAGTTTTCGTAAAAAGCGTCAGTCAACGGTTGACTGGCAAAATCTTTGGCTTAATCTTTAAATTATGAGGAAACAAAAAATGAAAAGTAAATTTTTGATAACATTGACTGCCGTTTTTGTTCTGGGGTTTGCCGCAGCGATTTACGCCTTTAATAAGGCGAGCGATACGGGCAAAGCGACGGCTTCGTGCTGTGCGAAAAGCGACAACTGTCCGTTAAAAAATAAAGAAGCCCGGCAGACGACGGCTGAAAACAATTCGACCGCTTCGTGCTGCGGCAATGACGACTGCTGTTGCAAAAGCGGCGCGTGTCCGATGAAATCGAGCGGCGAAAAAGGCTCGACAGACTGCTGCGGAAATTGCTGCGGCGGCTCCTGCCCGATGAAAAACAAGCAAACCGAAACCGTCGCGGTTCAAATCGGCGAAACGAGTTGTCAGCACAAAACAGCCGGAAGCTAAATTCTTCGGCAATGTCTAGAAACAAAGGCGGCGTGTATTAAAATCGCGCTGCCTTTTATTCTTTAAATCATAAAATGCGCGGAATCGTTTATCTCGTCGCCACACCAATCGGAAATCTCGCCGATATTTCCAAAAGAGCTTTGGAAACCTTGGCGGCAGTTGATCTGGTCGCCTGCGAAGACACGCGCCACACAGGAAAACTCCTCAACCATTTCAACATCAAAAAAAAACTGACGAGCTATCACGAACACAACGAACAGGCGCGGACCGAAGAACTCACCGAATTTTTGAAACAGGGAAAATCAATCGCGGTCGTGTCGGACGCGGGAACTCCGGCGATTTCCGATCCAGCTTTGCGCATTGTGCAGCGGGCGCACGAAATCGGCGCAAAAGTCGTAGCGATTCCGGGCGCGGTCGCTTTCGTTAGCGCGCTCATCGTTTCCGGCTTGCCGACCGATTCGTTTTTTTTCGGCGGATTTTTGCCGTCAAAAAAAAACGAACGGCGAAGGCGTTTGGCAGAAGTCTCGAACGTTCCGGCGACGCTTCTGTTTTACGAAACGCCGCATCGCCTGTCGAAAAGTTTAATTGATTGTTTGGAAGTTTTGGGCAATCGAAAAGCCGCCGTCGCGCGCGAATTGACAAAACTGCACGAAGAAACAATTCTCGGAACATTGGAAGAGTTGACCGAAAAATTTTCGTCGGGCGACATTAGAGGCGAAATCGTTTTGGTGATTGACCGTATAGAAATCGCAAATCAGAAATCGCAAATCGCAAATGAAAAATCTTTGCCCGAGCGCGTCGCCGAGTTGGAAAACGAAGGCATTGACCGCAAGCTCGCGCTCAAGCGAGCAGCGAAGGAATTCGGTCTGCCGCGCTCGGAAGCCTATCGAATTCTGCAAGCGGGAAAGTAGAAAACAATTATGAATTACGAATGTCAGACTTATTTCTTCAATTCGTAATTATCATCTCTTCTCGTCAAACGTAAAATACGCAATCGCCGCATCGTGGTCGGAGAAGCGTTCGACGCGCGTCTCGTCGTTGCGATACGTTTCCGGGAAATCGGCGTTAATGCGAGCGTAGCCGAAACCGGCGAGATGTTTTTTCAGCGCGTTGTTGACAAGAAAATGGTCGAGAATCTGCGCGTTGCCGTCAAAACTGTATGAATAACGCTGTTCGGTTTTTATCAAATCAACCAAATTGGTCAAATCGGGATTAACTAAATCTTCCGAAGCGATCAAAACCGTTTCTTTTGCCGACGGCGTTCCTTTTATCGTGCCAATCACGTCCATCACGCCGTCGTTAAACTGAAACGCATTGAAATCACCGACCAGCGCGAGGCGCTCGCTCGGATTCGCCTTCAACCTTTCGGCGATGAATCGTGCTAAAGATTCGGCTTGCAGTCGTTTCTTCATTCGCACGAACGGCGCGTCTTTCTCATCGTTGTAACCGCGCAGCGATTTTAAGTGATTGACGACGACGCTCAGCTCTAGCGGTTTGTTTGTTATCTCGTCTTTGACGGCGGCGCGAAGCAGCAGCGGCGGTCGGTCGTTCAGGGAAACGTCGTCTTTGGATACGGGATTTTTGAATTTTTCCTCTTTGCCGAATTGCTTTGTTTCCAAAACTTGGACGCGGCTCGATTTGACCAGAAAGCCCGAATCAATGCCGCCGACATCGTTGCCTTCCGCCAGATACGCTTCGTATTTCGGGTTCGGTTTGCCGCTCGTTTCCGCGTCTCGGTTAATTCGTTCAGCGAGTCGTTTCAGCACAGCGAGATTTTCCATCTCGACAACGCCGATGATGTCGGGCGTTTGCAGATACGAGCGGACGGCTAAGGACACTTTTTTCAGACGCTTCTCAAAACCTTCGCTCGTGATCAGCGGTTCTTTGATACCGGGGTCGTCCTGGTCGTCGAAAAATCTTTCGAGATTCATCGCGGCGACGGAAAACTGCCGGTCATTCGGCGCGGGCAACGCCAGCGCCTTGACGAGATTGGAAACTGCCGAGCGGTTGTCGGCGTCAACCAGAATCGCGTAGGCGCGGTATGCGTAATGAAGAACGCCGACGAGATTTTTAATTTCAGCCGGGCTGGTTACGTCAATCGTTTGCGCGCCAAGCTGCGCTGCGCTTTCAACTCGCAGCCGTTCGGGATTGTGGTCGAAGACGGCGATTTTCGGCGCGTCTTTTTTCAGTTTTTCCCGTTCCTTTTCGGGCAGCAGAACGTAATCGTAAATATCGAGTCCCGTTTCGCGGAACGGTCTTGGCAAGCCTTTGACCACGCCGTAAAAAACGCCGTCAGATTCCGACGCGCCGGTTTTCTCTTCGACTCTGCCGTTCGTCGGCGCAACGACGGTCATTTCGGCGACAGAGACGCGCATTCCTTCATATTTTTCGAGCGCGTCAATAGCGGTCTTGCTCGTCTCGTTGGCTGTCAAGACAATTGGTTTCGGAAGCGGATTGGCTTTCGAGACGACCTTGATAACGTCGCGGTCTTTGAACATCGAAAGCTCGGTAATCGGCAAACTCAACGGCTCCTGCTTCGGGCGAAATTCTTCGACTGTCCCGGTGACGGAAATCAAATTGCCCACGGCGGCTTCACCCGGCGGTTCTGATTTTGTGAAAACATAAATTCCTTCGCTCGTCGCCGGATTGCCGTCAATTTTATCGTCGGGCGACTGCATAAAGAAACCGCTTTTTACCCGCGCCGTAACGATGCCCGTCAGCCGCACGGATTCGCCGACGAGCGGCGAAGCGTTTTTCTCGCCCTGCACTTCAGAAATGGCGCGGTCTTTCTGCGCCGAGGCGTTCGTCGTAAAAAACAGAATGCTTAGAAACAAAACTGAGAAAAAATTTTTCATAATAGCGGAAATTATTGTTTCAATGATTTCGCGGTTATTTGCAAATCAAAATTTTGGGAAAGAAATTTTTTGATAGATAGCGAACAGTATAAAGCGAACAGTTGCACGTTGAAATTATTCGCTTTTCAGTATTCACCGTTCGCTATTTTTCAGAAAATTCATCAACAACGTTTTGTCTTTTCAGTTGTTCGGCGGCTTCCAATTATTGTCTGTCCTTTCTTCTTTCAATAATCTCCTGCGTCATTTTCGGCACGTTAGAGAAGAAATTATAGCCCGTTAAATTCTCAACTTCATTGACGGAAACTCTAAACTCGCGCCACGTCGCGTTGATATTGAGCGGCGGAAAATTCGGCGTGATAATGCCGATGGTGCGCGTTCCCTTGTTAATTCTCTGAAGGTCATTTGTCCCATTCGGCAGAACGAGCGCGACTTTCCATGTGTATTGCGGCACGACGATTCTGCCGTTCGCAATCGTGCCGATGTTTCCGTAAACGCCCGCAATGATGTAAATTTCCTGCCCGCTTTGTGCCAGAGTTCGCAGGTAGCTTTCAAAATCTTCCCACGCGCCCTGATTGTTGGCGGCGAGCTGCGGAATTATATTGGTCATTAAAAACGTCGCCGAATTATCGGGAATCGAACGCGTTCTGTCGCCTGAAGGCGTCAAATGTCCGCGGTCATAGCCCGAACCTATATAATCCTCGCTCGTCGCTTGATACCAACCGGCAGGCAAAACCGCGTCGGGGCGAAAATCGTCTTGGCGCGGCGCGCTTCCGATCCAGCTTGCGTCGAGCCGCCACGAAACCCAGTTTGCCGTCGCGCGGCTGCGGTTATACGAAAGCGAATACTGCGGCTTGGTCATCAGATAATTGTTTTCGTTGGCGACATCCGGCGTGGCATTGCTCGGATTGCCGAGCAGCATATGGTCTTCACCGGCGGGCGGCGCGTTTATCGTGATGTTAATCGTGACGCTCGCCGAGCGCATCTGCGCGTCGGTAGCGGTCGCGACGATGCCGAAAGTTCCGCCGTTCGCTGTTGCGGGAATGGTTGCTAAATACGAAAAGATATTATCTCCGGCAACCGCGTCGCCGTTCGTTCCGTCGTCGAAAAATTGCTGATTCGCCGTCCCGCCGATGCCGCTTAAATTTGCGGTAACTGTAATGCCGGTGCTTGGCGGAGTTGCGGCGGGAAAGACCGAGACGGTAAAAAGCGTCGTCGCGCCGGGCGAAACCGTGCTGGGACTCGCCCCGCCGCCAACCAGCAGCGTCGTTCCGCCATTGCCGCAGACGAGCGGCGCAGTCGAAGCGTTGCGCGGCGCGGACGGATTAACGGTTGAAAAATCACCTGCGTTATTGTCCGTATCCTGACAGCCGTTGTTGAGGCGCGATTGACCGGCGTTTGCCGGAGGCGTAGCGGTGACTGCCGTTTCGATAAAAGCGTTGGAAGCCGAGCCGTAGCCGACCGAATCAAAAATTACTCCGGTATTCGGCGCGCCGTTGCGAATGGCGATGCCGCCGCCGGTCGCCGACATCGAACACTGGCAAGTGGTCGGATTGTAAATGAAATTCGGCGGAACGCCGCCGTCATAGCCGGTCGAAGCAATCAAATAATAACCGCCCGCCGGAACAACGGTGCTGGTCGTCCATTCGGCAAAATTCACGTCGTTCGTTCCGGCAGTCGAACGATAGACAATGCGAAAACCGTTCAGGTCAACGGCGCTCGAACTCGTGTTATGCAATTCGATAAATTCGTCGTTCGCCGTACTGCCTGCGACTTGAAACTGGCTGATGACAAGATGCGGCGAAACCTGATTTGCTTCCACCGCTTGATTAACTCCGCTTTGCGCAGAAGAGGCTTGAAGACTAAAACCGCACCATGCGGCGAGCAGGCATAAGCCAAGTAAAACAAAATAAATCTTTTTCATCGAATAATTCCTTTTTAAAAATTTAACAATTATAGGAAGGGGAAATCGTCGGTTATTTAATTTTTATCATACTCGCCTTTGATTAGATAATTCAGCGGCGGGTTTAACGAAAAATTAAGATTAATGACAACCCGCGAACAAACAAAGCGCACGACACTAAATTTGTCTTATCTTATTTCAGTGGCATGCGCTCTGTTTGTTTGCGGGTTAAATTTCTTCAAATA
This sequence comes from uncultured Pyrinomonadaceae bacterium, assembly GCA_902805935.1. Taxonomy (GTDB): domain Bacteria; phylum Acidobacteriota; class Blastocatellia; order Pyrinomonadales; family Pyrinomonadaceae. Next base: position 4,682 of record CADCUR010000231.1, on the reverse strand, counting down.
TTCTTAAGGCACGTAAATCGTCGGCAGCGCAATGTCACTGCTACCCGCGATGCCGAATTGCCCGGCGACGACCGCCGCGCCGTCCGAACTTTTTATGTAATACCAAACGCCCGTGTTTGGACGGTAAACCGCAATGTCGCGTTTGCCGTCGCCGTCGAAATCCGCTTGCAACGGTTTGTCGCCGCCCGCGCCGAACTGCGCGGCGGAAAATCCTTGCGCCGTTCGCTGCAAATACCACACGCCGTTTGACGAGCGAAACACGGCTAAATCGGATTTACCATCGCCGTCATAATCTCCGGCAACGGGTTTATCGCCCGATTGTCCGAACTGCGCGGCGGAAAATCCGTCGTCCGAACTGCGCCTGACATACCACGCGCCGTTTGACGGACGGAAAACCGCGACATCCGTTTTATTATCGCCGTCGTAATCAGCCTGCACCGGCAAGTCGCCCGACATTCCGAATTGAACGGCGCGAATCGCCGCGTCGGAACTCGCGCGCATATACCAAACGCCGTTCGATGGACGAAAAACGGCGATGTCGGTTTTGCCGTCGCCATCGTAATCGCCAGGCACTAATTCATCGGTCGCCAGTCCGAAGTTTATTGGGAAAATCACATTGTCTGAACTTCTTAAGACAAACCAGGTGGCGGTCGAAGGACGAAAAACGGCGTAATCGGTTCGCCTGTCGCCGTCGTAATCGGCATTAACCGGTTCGTCCCCCGTGCCGCCCCAAGCCGCGCCGATGACGAAATTGTTCGAGCTGTTGCGAATGAAAAAGTCGGGTTCGTTTGAATTGTTCGTCGGGCGAAAAATTGACAAATCGGTTCGCCCGTCGCCGTCAAAATCAAACGGCGCACGCGCGGAAACAGGCGTGGTTTGGCAGGCGCAGACGTAGCCGTCGGAAACGCGAACGTCGTCTATGTATTGCCCTTCGCGCGAAGTTCCGTTGTCCGTGCCGACGCGCCAGCGCAGGCGGACGTTTTTGCCTGCCGCCCGCGCTGGAAGTTTCACCTTTGTCTGGATGAATTCCGGCGTTTGATTCGGACCGCTTTTGCCCGACCAGCTCGCTCTCCCGGCAAGCGGATTTTGACAGCAACTGTCAATCACGCCGTCATAACCGCCGGAGACGAACGCGCCGCCTGCCGCAATAATATCCTGGAAAATTCCCTCACCGATTTTTATATCCAAAACCGCGCCGTCGTAAAGTTTGTTTCTCAAAAACGTCGTTTCTAAATCGTAGCGGTTATAAAAAGCAAGTTCCGCCGTCGCCGTCGCAACGGGAAAAGCGGGCGAGGTCATTTCGTTGACGCCGACTTGTGCGGCAGCGGCTGAATGAGCCGCGAGCGGCGGCGATTTGTATTGCGCCACCGAAGTTTTCCAAACGTCCTGCGCTCCGTTCACCGAAGTCGTCCAGCCCGCCGGCAAATTCGGCGCGCCGACCGTATCGAATGTTTCCTGCAGAGCAACGCGCTGGCTGCCCGTGCGGAGATTTATCGTCAGCGTGCCGAGATTTTCTCCCACGTCCTGCAACTGCAGAGTCAAACTGATAACATCGCCGCACCGCAAAGCGGGCGAGGCGGTAAAAGTGAACGGGCGCACAACCGGCGCGCTGCTGCTGACGACTCCGTAATTTTGCGGCTGGCTCGGATTCGTTACGCCGCCGGTCGGTAGCAGCGCGGCGACTAAATTCGTCGTGTTTCTCGCGCCCGTATTCGACAAACCGATGTTGACCGTGACGGTTTCCGACGGGTCAATCGCGTTGTTCGGCTGGCAGCTTTCCGCCGTGATGTTGACCGTGCCGTTTTCAAACAGCGCCGCCGGTTCGAGCGCGAAATTCTGCGTCAAAACTTGTCCGGCGGCGAGCGTAACGGTTAATGTTTGCGAGCGAAAACCACGCGCCGAAACGGTTATGACATAAGTATTCGGAACAAGCGTTAAAGTTCCGTAGCTGCCGGCTTGGTCGGTAAATCTCGTATAAACGGCGTTTGCCGCAACTGTCGCGCCGGCAATTGCCTGACCGCTGGCGGCGTTCGTCACCGCGCCGTTTATCCGGGCGCGCGGAGCGTTCACACATTCGTCGAATTTGAATCGCCCGATGCGCGTCAGCCAGCCGAACGGATTTTCCGCCTGGCTCGCGGCGGTGTAATATTCGTTCGTCAGCCAAAACGTGCAGTCGTCGGTCGGGTCAACCGAAATCGAACTGTAATCGCCCCAGCGCGAACCGAACGCCGCCTGCACGCCCGTGCCGTTGGCGACGGCTTCTTCGTCACGAAACTGGATTTCAGTCGCCAATTTTCCCGAATATAAAATCGAAGGTTTCCTGGCTTCGCTCGAAAAACTGTAGCCGACCACCAGATTGCCTTGATGATCCTGCGCAGTGCTGCCCATCCAGCGGCTCGCTTCACTTGAGCCGATTGTCGCTTGCGTATGAACTGCAAAACCGGCGTTCGCCGCGCGCCGCAATTCATAAACGCGAACGCCGCCGCGATACGTTTCGCCGACCGGCGAAAGGCGAACGGTTTGATTGACGACGAGCGATTGCTGCGTTCCGAGATTGCGGTAAGCGAGGCGATACATTAAGCGGTCTGATTGCGCGTCGAGCGGTTCGCCCGGCGCGGGCTGCAAAACGTCGGCACGTCCTTCGGGACTCGTCGGGTCAAACGGCGCGACGGTTAAAGGACTTTCCGCGCGTTCGGTAAAAGTCGAATTGTTCGGATTCGTAAAATCGGCGTGAAAATCAAACAGCCGCAGCGCGTCGTTCGGGTCGCCGTATTCGGTCGCTTGATAGCCGGTAAAAGTATTCGGCGCGCCGACGGGCGGCGCGTTCAAGCCGTCCAAATCCGACGGTAGAAGTCCGCCGATTCTGATGCTCTCTGGCGAAGCCAAATCGAAATAAATGTAACTCGCGTTCTGATCGCCGACGAGCATTTTATTTCTGTCAAAGGCGAACACGCCGCTGCCCGCGTAATCGCCGCCGAGAAATTCGTCGGTTGACATATAATAGCCGTCCGTCCAGACGCCGAGTTTCGGATAATCGTTAAATTTCACGTTCGGCATCACGAATTCGTAAACGTAGTAATCGCCGGTCGGGTCGGCGGAGCGCGAGACGGCAACGAGTTGGCGAAACGGCGGAAAGTTATTGCAGAACTGACTTAAAATCCAGCGGTCGGCGAGCGCGTCGTAAAGCGCAATCGGATCGCCGTCGTTTCTTTGGGAACACGGGGTTCCGAGCGTCGAAAAAATACTGCTCAACTTAAACGGCGGCGTCAGAGGCGTTCCGTTTTTGTCGAAAATGCGCGTCAAAACATTAACGGTTTGGACGTAATGATTCGGTCCGACATCGCCGTTCGGATCGGGCGGCACGACGCGGAAACCGTAAGCGGCGGCGTTGTCGCTGCTCGATACGCCGTCGAAAGCGAGCGAGGCGGGCGGCATCGGAGCGTCGGAGAAATTCGTTACAGCATTATCAGTATCGTGGACGGCGTTTGGAATCTCTTTGCGAAACTGTTCGTTGTTCGGCACGGCGCGGGTTTTCAATTCGTCCGCATTCTTTTTGCTCGTCTGCCCGACCGCAGGCGAAGCGGGCGCGAGGTCGCTGACGCGCGGGGAAATACCGAAAGCAACCGCTTTATAGTTCTGCGCCTTTATTTCGGAGACAGTTTGGGTTTGTGCGCCAAGCGATTTTTCGCGTTCGCCTTGCACCGCCGTTCGGTGATACGCAAAGAAAAAACCCGCGAGAACTGTCGCTGTAATTAAAACAAAAAGCCGTTTTTTCATCGTTTCGGGGAGTGTCTAAATTTTTAAGATTATGTTAGCGAAATTCGATTGTTTCGGGAAGCAATAAAAACAGTTCTAGCCGCTCATTTCCTCGACGATTGATTCGCCCTCGGAGAAATCTCCGCTCGTCCATCGCCACTTTTCGCGCAAACGGATTCTGCCGTCGGAGAGCGTTTCGGGCGTCGAAAAACATTGCCCCGTCATCAGTTCGCCTTTTTTATTTAGGTGTTGGTAGCGAATTTCGAGCGTTTCGTTGTCTGCGATTTTCCCGATTAAATTTCCGAAAACAATCTCGCCGCCCGCGTATTCTGCCCAAACCACATTGTCTTTTTGATGATAATGAAAAACTGTTTCTGCGCTGACTTCGCCCGTTTCGGAATTTTGGACGGACGCGAAAGTTTTACTGTTGTAATTTATTTTGGTCATCAGAAATTCAAATGCCAGAGCATAATCATTGTTTATTTAGTAGCAGGCTACCAAAAGAAAACTCTGTAACCAATGAAGGCTAATATAAAGCAAACGTAAGCTAGGCTCGCCAGGTATGAAGCATAGTGATAGTTTGACAGTTTGCGATTCGTAAAAAGATAAATTGACATACCAAGCGTTACGATTGGAGCGACAGACAATAAACCTAAGCCTCCAAGTGAAGCCATTCCCGCCCAATACCAAAATTGCAAAGTAAGAAAAATTATCAACCAGCCACCATGAATGCCAAACAAAATAAATAATGCTACGAAAGGCGGATTTTCTACGTTATCTCTTTTCATTTTTAAGCATAGCTGCCAATAAAGAAAAATTCCTGCGGCTGACACAACCAAATGAATTAAAATTGCGCGTAAAACTTCCATAAAATCGTTAAGAGTTTGTTTCCGTTAAAATACACTTTCATCTGTAATTTCAACTTT
>CADCUR010000230.1 GCA_902805935.1 uncultured Pyrinomonadaceae bacterium | reverse complement strand
AAAAAACGATGATTCAGAAGCCGGCGTTAATAAAATCGCCGAAGACCAAATGACGGATGACGAAGCGAGGATACTCGATGAACTCGGCATTTTCGGCGAATCGAGGCGGCAATTTTTGGGTCAAATGTCGGCGGCGGGAGTCGGCGTTTTGGCGCTCCAGGCATTAGCCAACCAGAATGCTTTTGCCGCTTCCGGCGGCTTGGCGGCACCGGCTGCTCAAAACATTGAAAACGCGCTCAAAGTCGCATTCAGGGTCAACGGCGCGGAGAAATCTTTGAATGTGGATTCGAGAATGACTCTGCTCGACGCCTTGCGAGAACGCCTTGAATTGACCGGATCGAAAAAAGGCTGCGACCACGGGCAATGCGGAGCCTGCACGGTGATCGTTGACGGGCGCAGAGTTTTGTCGTGCCTGACATTGGCTGCAACGTGCGAAGGCAAACAGGTAACAACCATCGAAGGTTTAGCCAAAGGCGACGAGCTACACCAGATGCAGCAGGCGTTCGTCAAACACGACGGTTTCCAGTGCGGTTACTGCACGCCCGGACAAATCTGCTCGGCGGTCGCGCTGATGAACGAAGCCAAAAACGGCGAAGCGAGTTACGTGACGACTGACGTGCGGCAGAGACCGCGTTCGATACAACTGTCGGACGACGAAATCAGAGAAAGGATGTCGGGCAATATCTGTCGCTGCGGCGCGTATCCGAATATCGTCGCGGCGATCAAAGAAGTTCACACGGGCAAAGACGTGGCGCAGACATGGCAGTTCGCCGGCGAAAATGATCAGGCGATTTTCGAGGTAAACGAACAGATTAAAAAGGAGGACTCGATCAATGAGACCGTTTAAATATTCAAGAGCGCAGAACACGGGGAACGCCGTGCAAACCGTTGCGGCAAATACGAATTCCAAATTTCTGGCGGGCGGCACGAACATTCTTGATTTAATGAAGGAAGATGTCGAGCGTCCCGACGAGTTAGTCGATGTTACGCGCTTAAATTTCTCGCAGGTCAGAACCGTTGAGGGCGGCGCGAATAAAGGCGGCGTTTCCATCGGCGGACTTGGGCGTAATACCGACACGGCGAATCATCCGCTCGTTCGCCAAAACTTTCCGCTCTTGACCCAGGCGATTCTCGCGGGCGCATCCCAACAGATTCGCAATATGGCGACCAACGGCGGCAATCTCAACCAGCGCACGCGCTGTTCGTATTTTTACGATACGGCAATGCCGTGCAACAAACGCGAACCCGGTTCAGGCTGCGGCGCTCTCGAAGGAATTAACCGGATGCACGCGCTGTTCGGCTGGTCGAACGATTGCGTGGCAGTTCATCCGTCGGATATGTGCGTCGCGCTCGTCGCTCTTGACGCGGTGGTCAAAGTTCAAGGAACAGACGGCAAGGAGCGCAGCATTCCATTTGCCGATTATCACCGTTTGCCGGGAAACACGCCGCAAAAAGACAACATCCTCAATCAGGGAGAACTGATTACGGCGATTGAAATTCCAAAAAATAACTTTGCGAGTAAATCTTATTACCTGAAAGTCCGCGACCGCGCCTCTTATGCGTTTGCGCTCGTATCGGTTGCCGCCGCGCTGGAAATAGAAGGCAATGCGATCAAAAATGTGCGCGTGGCAATGGGCGGCGTTTCCCACAAACCGTGGCGCGCGGTGGAAGCCGAAAAGTTCCTCACCGGAAAAGCTGCGACGGAAGCGAATTTCAAAGCAGCCGCCGATGCCGAAATGCGAAATGCGAAGCCGCTTGAACATAACAAATTCAAAGTCGAGCTGGGCAGACGAGCGATTGTCCGCGCTCTGACACAGGCGATGAAAGGCGGCACGAACGCCTAAAATTTTGAAGCGGAGAGACAGCTAAAATGGCAGAAATAGGCAAACCCATTAACCGCATTGACGGGCGGTTGAAAGTAACTGGCGCGGCGAAATACGCTGCCGAATTCAATCAGCCGCAAATGGCTTACGCTTTTCCAGTGCGCTCGACGATTGCGAACGGCACGATTAGAAAATTGGATACGAGCCAAGCGCAGGCAAGCCCGGGCGTAATTTCTATTTTAACGCACGAAAACGCGCCGCGCTTAAAACCTTTCAGCCGCGAGCAATTAAGAACACTCGGAACGAATGTGGGCGAAGACTTAGTCGTGTTGCAAGACATTCGGGTTCATTACTTCGGGCAATTCATAGCGTGCGTCGTCGCCGAAACTTACGAGCAGGCGCGCCACGCCGCCAATCTCGTCGAAGCCGAATACGCCGAGGAGAAACCGAAAATCGATTTATCAGAAGAGCTTCCGAACGGCTTGCGCCCCGAGAAAAAAGCGTACGGACCCGAGGCACAGCTTAACACCGGCAAAGCCGCTGAGCCCCTGCGCGCCGCGCCAATCAAGTTCGAGCAAATTTATAAGACTTCCTACGAAACTCATAACCCGATGGAGCCGAACGGAAGCGTCGCCTGGTGGGATGGCGCGGACAAACTGACGATTCAGGAATCAACGCAGGGCGTATTGACCGAACGAGCGGTGATAGCTTATTACTTCGACCTCAAGCCGGAAAACGTGCGCGTCGTCTCGCGGTTCACCGGCGGCGGTTTCGGAAACAAGGCTTTTCCCTGGACAAGCAACGTCTTGGCAGTGATGGCGGCGAAAGTTGCGAAACGCCCGGTCAAGCTCGTGATTACACGGCAGATGATGCAAACGAATGTCGGGCGGCGCGGCGAAACCGTTCAGACAGTCGCCCTCGGCGCTGAGAAAAATGGTCGCTTGACGGTGATGCGTCACCATAACGAAACTTACGCCAAGCTGACTAATTTTTTCGAGCCGAGCGGTGAAACGAGCGAAATTCTCTACAATACTCCGCTGCGGGAAATAACCTATAAAGTTGCCGAACTGAACCTCGGCGCGCCGACGTATATGCGCGCCCCCGGCGAATCGCCGGGATCATTCGCCGCGGAATCGGCGATGGACGAGCTGGCGTATGAACTGAAGATTGATCCGATCAACCTGCGCGTGATGAATCACACGACCGTTCACCCGCAGAAGAAACTTCCTTTTTCGAGTGAATATTTGAAGGAATGCTACCGTACGGGCGCGGCAAAATTCGGTTGGGCGCGAAGAAAGATTGAGCCGCGTCAGGTCCGCAACGGAAGATACCTTGTCGGCTACGGAATGGCAGCAGCAACTTATCCGGGCGAGCGCGGCACGGCGACCGTCCGCATTCAGATGACGGCGGACGGCGGGGTTAAAGTTTTATGCGCGACGCACGACATCGGCACGGGAACTTATACCATTTTGGCGCAAACTGCCGCCGACGCGCTCGGCGTGCCAATCGGGAAAATCACCGTCGAGATTGGCGACTCTAATCTGCCGCCCGCGCCGCTCTCTTCAGGGGCGCGCACAGCGGCAACCGTTGGTCCAGCAGTGCAGGCAGCGGGTGAAGCGTTGAGGCGTGATTTGTTGCATCTCACGCTCGCCGGCAAACAATCGAAGTTAAACGGAAAAAAAGCTGATGAAATAGATTTTAGCAATGCAAAGTTCTTCGTTCGCTCCGACGCTTCAAAGACCGATTCCTACATCGACATTATGAGGCGCAACGATAGGACGATGATGGAGTCTTGCATGACCACGGTGCCGGATGCCGCTAAATCTCCGAGCGAGTCGTGCTTGATTGCCCCGACTTCCAGAGAAGAAAATAAAAACGAGGAAAAATATGCTTTCCACTCGTTCGGGGCGCAGTTCGCGGAAGTCTGGGTGGACGAAGATTTAGGCACAATTCGCGTCAAACGTATCACGAGTGTCCAAGATGTCGGTCGCATTATGAACGAAAAAACGGCGCGCTCTCAAATCATCGGCGGCGTTATTTTCGGCATCGGCTCGGCTCTGATGGAAGAAAGTCAATTCGACAAGCGGTGGGCGAATCCGGTCACGCGCACGCTCGCCGATTATCACGTTCCGGTCAATCTGGACGTTACCGAAATCGACGTGCATTTCATCGGCAAACCCGACCCGCGCATCTCGCCCATAGGTGCGCGCGGGGTCGGCGAGATCGGCATTGTCGGCATTTCAGCCGCAATCGCCAACGCGGTTTTCAACGCGACCGGCAAACGCCTTCGCGACTTACCTTTTACACCGGATAAATTAATTTAACAAATAAAATTTAAGCTAAATTGATGAACGCAAAACCGCTCGAACACAACGCATACAAAACCGAATTTCGGCGATTGGCGATTGTCTGCACTGTAACTCAAGCGGTGAACGGCGGCACGAATACACAAAATTTTGATGCGAGGAGAGGCAAATAAAATGGCAGAAATCGGCAAACCAGTCAGTCGTATTGACGGACGATTAAAAGTAACGGGCGGGGCGAAATATGCCGCCGAGTTTAATCAGGTGAATATGGCTTACGCTTTTCCGGTTCGCTCGACCATCGCAAAAGGAACGATTACGGCGACTGATACAAGCGCGGCGGAAGCAAGCAGCGGCGTGTTAGCCGTTATCACACACAAGAACGCCGCCAAATTAAATGCCATTAATCCGCAGGAGCAATGGAAAGCCGGCATAGTATTTTTAGGCGAAGATTTGCCGCCGCTCCAGGACGACAAGGTTTATTATTTCGGGCAGTTCGTCGCCTGCGTCGTCGCCGAAACTTACGAGCAGGCGCGTTCCGCCGCCGCGCTTCTCAAAGTTACTTATGCCGTTGAAAAGCCCCGGATTGATTTGAAAAGCGAATTGCCGAACGGTTACCGACCGGAAAAGCTGTTCGGCGAAGAAGCGCAGATAAACACCGGCAAAACCGCCGCCGTGCTTGCCGCGGCAGCGCAAAAAATCGAGCATACTTATACGACCTCGACGGAAAATCATCATCCGATGGAGCCGCACGCTTCGATTGCCGTCTGGGAAGCGGCGGACAAGCTGACCATTTACGACGCGACGCAGGGGGTTTTGGTGACGCGCGCAATAGCGGCTTACTTTTTGAACCTCAAACCGGAAAACGTGCGGGTGATTTCGCCGTATGTCGGCGGCGGCTTCGGCTCGAAAGGAGCCTGGCTGCATCTTGTGCTGGCGGCAATGGCGGCGCGCGTCGTAAAACGTCCGGTCAAACTCGCCGTCACCCGGCAGATGATGGCGACAAACGTCGGGCGGCGCTCGGCGACGATTCAAAAAATCGCGCTCGGGGCAGGATTTGACGGCAAACTCGCGGCGATTCGTCACGAGAGCGAAACATACACTAATCTCTCTCAATTTTTTGAGCCGAGCGGTCTTCAGACCAAGGTTTTATATGCCGCGCCGATTCGTGAAATCACATACAAAGTTGCGAAATTAAACGTCGGAACGCCGACCTTTATGCGCGCTCCGGGAGAAACGCCGGGAACTTTCGCGTTAGAGTCGGCGATGGACGAAATGGCTTACGAGATGAAAATCGACCCGCTCGAATTTCGCGTGTCCAATCACGCGGCGGTTGACCCGATGACGGAACATCCGTTTTCCGGGAATAATCTGCTCGAATGTTACCGGACTGGCGCGGAGAAATTCGGCTGGTCAAACCGGAAAATGCAGCCGCGCCAGACGCGCAGCGGCAGAAACCTCATCGGTTACGGAATGGCGACGGCAACTTATCCGGCGGGACGCAGCTCGGCGACGGTGCGGGTGCAGGTATTGATAAATGGCGACGTTAAAGTGATGACCGCCGCGGCTGACATCGGAACGGGAACTTATACGGTTATAGCTCAGACGGCGGCTGACGCGCTCGGGCTGCCGGTTCAAAGAATCGCGGTCGAGCTCGGCGATTCAAACTTGCCGACCGCGCCGTTTGCCGGCGGTTCGCAAACGACGGCAAGCGTTCATCCGGCGGTACTGGCGGCGTGCGAAATGCTGCGCGAAAGTTTGATGGGACTGGCGACGACTGACGCGAAATCGAAATTAAGCGGAAGACGAGCCGAAGAAATCGCTTACGGCGACGGGAAATTTTTCGTTCGCAGCGACCGCTCAAAAACGGATTCCTACGCCGACATTATGCGCCGCAACAGCAAGGTGATGATGGAAGCCTGCACAACGACAAAGCCTGTTACAGACGGCGGATTAGGCTCGCCCGTCGCACCTTGTATGGTTGCGCCGGCTGCATCCGAGGAAAACAGCGACGCGAAAAAATATTCGTTTCACTCGTTCGGAGCGCAGTTCGCCGAAGTTTGGATAGACGAAGACTTAGGTACGATTCGTGTCAAGCGATTCACAAGCGTGCAGGATGTCGGGCGCATTATGAACGAAAAAACCGCGCGCTCGCAGATTATCGGCGGCGTGATTTTCGGTTTAGGCGCGGCGCTGATGGAAGCGACCGAACACGATCATCGCTGGGCGAATCCCGTTACCAGAACGCTTGCCGATTACCACGTTCCGGTCAACATGGACGTTCCCGAAATTGACGTGCATTTCATCAATAAGCCCGACCCGCACATTTCTTCAATCGGCGCACGCGGCATCGGCGAGATCGGCATTACGGGCGTATCAGCCGCAGTCGCCAACGCCGTCTTCAACGCGACGGGAAAACGCATTAGAGATTTGCCTCTGAGTCCCGATAAATTGTTGTGATAACCCTGGTGAGAAAATAATTCGTGTAATTCAGATCGTTCACGCAGCGAAGCAATCGCGGAGTAAGACCCGTGACTACAATCAAAGACGGAATGTTTACTTTTATCGAAGACAAAAAGTTAATAGCAGATGTTCAGTGGTAAACGGAGTTTAAACTTATATGAATAATTCCATACTGGTTTTAGGGGCGGGCGAACTCGGAATGCCGATTATTCGCAATCTGGCGAAGCGCGCCAATCAAGCTCCCGACACGAGTGTCACCGTTTTGCTGCGCCCGGCGACAATCGCATCTGCCGATGCCGAAAAACAACGGGACATTGCTGAATTCCGCGCGCTCGGCGTTCAGTTTCTCGCCGGCGATCTTGCCGACTCGACTGCCGCTTTATCGGCTCTTTTTAGAGACTTCGACACAGTTATCACCTGCACCGGCTTCGTCACTGGTGCCGGTGGTTTCCAGCTCAAGCTCGCCCGCGCCGTTCTCGATGCCGGCGTCAAGCGTTATTTTCCGTGGCAGTTCGGCGTTGATTACGACAGCATCGGCAGGGGCAGCGCGCAGGATTTATTCGACGAGCAGTTGGACGTGCGCGATCTGCTGCGTTCGCAAGACCGCACGGAGTGGGTCATCGTTTCGACTGGAATGTTCACCAGCTTTTTGTTTGAACCTTTTTTCGGCGTGGTTGATCTGGCGCAGAACACCGTGCGTGCGCTGGGAAGTTGGGACACAGCCGTTACCGTCACGATGCCCGAAGACATCGGCGCTTTAACGGCGGAAATCTGCTTTGCCGAACCACGAATCGTGAACACCGTCGTCTATACGGCTGGCGACACTGTTACCTACGCGCAATTGGCGGACATCGTGGATTCCGTTTTGGGTCGTCAGGTGCGACGGGTGGAATGGAGTGTGCCGGAGCTGAAGGACGAACTGGCAAAAGACCCTGACGATGCCATCAAGAAATACCGGGTGGTGTTCGCGGAGGGAAAAGGCGTGTCGTGGGATAAAAACATATCTTTCAACGCCCAACGCGGAATCAGCGTTATGAACGTCCGGCAATGGGCGCGGGAAAATGTGAGATGAGTCGCGCTTTTGACACCTCTAATGAAAAAAACGCCGGTTCGCAAATCAGAGATCTGCCGCTGACGCCCGGCAAATTGTTGTAAGTTTGGTCGAATTAGAAGCTGGAATCGGAAAGTTCAAGATTCCTTTAAATAAGGAAATATAAGCTAATGGCGAAATATCTCGGAAAAGACATCAGCCGCGTGGACGGCGCGGCGAAGGTGACGGGCGCGGCGAAATACGCCGCCGAATTTCAGGTGAAGAATCCGGCACACGGATTTTTGGTGATGAGTACCGTCGCCAAAGGCAGGATCACGGCGATTGACACGAAGGAGGCGGAAAAACAAACGGGCGTGATTCGCGTCTTCACTCATCTGAACGCGCCGAAATTGGCTTTCGCGTCGGCAAAAGCTAAAGACAGGGTAGCACCGCCGGACGGACAACCCTTCCATGCCTTAACCGGCGATAAAATTTATTTCAGCAATCAGCCAATCGCGCTCGTTGTCGCCGAAACTTACGAGGCGGCGCGATATGCGGCGCGGCTGGTCACAGTCTCCTATTCCGAGGAAAAGCCGGTAACGAGTATTAAAAACTCCGGCGCAAAAAAGTATGTCGCAAGAAGCGCCGACCCGCCGGCAGTCGCCGAACAGAAGAGCAGACCGCGTGGCGACGCGAGTAGAGCTTTTCAAGCCGCGCCCATCAAATTTGAAGCCGAATACACGATTCCAATCGAGCATCAAAACCCGATAGAACCGCAAGCGTCAATCGCGTTCTGGCAGGATGGCAAGCTCATCATTTTCGATAAAACGCAGGCGGTAATGAGCCTTCGCAATTATCTGGCAGCAGCTTTCGGGATTGCTGAAGCCGATGTCTTAGTCATTTCGCCGTTTGTCGGCGGCGCTTTCGGAATGTCTCTGCGCCCGAATCAAACCCCGGCGCTTGCTGCGATGGCGGCGCGTGAGTTGAACCGTCCGGTGAAACTTGCATTGACCCGCCAGCAGATGTTTACCACCAGCGGCTATCGTCCCGACACCTGGCAAAAGGTCAGTTTGGGCGCGGACAATAAAGGCAAGCTGAGCGCGATAATCCACGAGAACATCACGAATACTTCTGCCTACGAAGATTACTCGGAAAATACTGTTTCGGTCGCGCGGATGACTTATGCTTGCCCGAATGTGAGTCTCGATTACAAGGTCGCCGTAACGGATTTGCCGACACCGAGTCCGATGCGCGCTCCCGGCGCGGTTTCCAAAATGTTTGCGCTCGAATGCGCGCTCGACGAACTCGCTTATCAGCTTAAAATTGACCCGATTGAACTGCGCCTCATCAACTACGCCGAAACCGACCCGGACAGCGGCAAGCCCTGGTCGAGCAAGGAACTGCGGGAAGCCTACCGGCAGGCGGCGGCGAGATTCGGCTGGAGCAAGCGCAGCCCCGAACCGCGCTCGATGCGCGACGGGAGACTTCTGGTCGGCTGGGGAATGGCAACTGCGATCTGGGGCGCGTTTCAGATGCCTTCCTCGATCCGCATCCACGTCAGAGCCGACGGCTCCGCGCTCGCCCAAGCCTCCGCCAGCGATATGGGTCCGGGAACTTACACGGTTATCACGATGATCGTCGCCGAACATCTGGGAATGCCAATCGAACGAGTGAAATTTGAACTCGGTCGCTCGGATTTTCCGCCCGCCCCGCACCAGGGCGGTTCATGGACGACAGCGAGCGTTGGCGCGGCGGCGGTCGGCGCGGCAAAGGCGATTCAGAAAAAACTCGTCGAACTGGCGAACAGACAAGCGAATTCGCCGTTCAAAAATGCGACCGCCGAGCAACTTCAATTTGAAAACGGAAAGGTTTTCCTCAAAACCAATCCCGCTCAAACTTTAAGCTACGCGGAGATTTTGCGCGGCAGCAATCTACCGGAAATAGTCGAAACATACGAAGCGAAACCTTCTCCCGAACGCGAAAAGTATGCGACGGCGACACACGGGGCGCAGTTCGCCGAAGTCAAAGTTGACCCGGACTTGGGAACGGTGCGGGTGACGCGCGTCGTTGAGGCGACGGCTTGCGGCAAGGTGATGAATCTGAAAACCTCGCACTCGCAGGAAATGGGCGGAGCGGTCTGGGGCATCGGAATGGCTTTAACCGAAGCGACCGAAGTCGATCACCGCTACGGGCGAATTATAAATCCGAACTTAGCAAGTTATCACGTTCCTGTGAACGCCGACGTTTTCCGAATCGAAACGGATTTTGTCGAAGAGGAAGACAAAATCGTCAATGAACTCGGTGTCAAAGGAATGGGCGAAGTCGGAATGATCGGGATACCGGCTGCAATCGCCAATGCCGTATTTCACGCGACCGGAAAACGTATTAGAGATTTGCCGATCACGCCCGACAAGTTATTGTAGCAAGGAGACGAATAAAATGGCAGAAATAGGCAAGCCGGTTGACCGCGTTGACGGGCGGCTAAAAGTGACGGGCGCTGCGAAATATTCAGCCGAATACAATCAGCCGGGAATGGTTTACGTTGTTCCGGTCGGCGCGACCGTGGCGAACGGCGCGATCACCGGCATTGATGCGGGCGCGGCGCAGAGCAGTCCAGGCGTGATCGCCGTTTTGACGCACGAAAACGCGCCGCGCCTGAAGGTTCCGAACTTCGATGAATTGAGAAAGTTCATTGCGATACCGCACGAATCGACGATTCCGCTCCAAGACAATCGGGTGCATTATTTCGGGCAATTCGTTGCGGCGGTGGTCGCCGAAACTTACGAGCAGGCGCGTCACGCCGCCCGGCTCGTTAAAATCACTTATGCGGCGGAGAAACCCGCGATTGATCTGAAAACCGAATTGCCGAAAGGCACTCGCCCGGCAAAAATCGTTCAACAGCACGACGCGCAGCTTAACGCCGGACGAGCCGCCGCGCCGATTGCCGCCGCGCCAATCAAGATCGAGCATATTTACACGACCCCGAACGAGGTTCACAACGCGCTCGAATCACACTCCGGCATCGTCGTTTGGGACGCGCCGGACAAAATGACGGTTTACGAGGGGACTCAGGGGACGGTCAACACGAGCGTTATCATCTCTTATTTTTTCGATCTCCCGCGCGAAAACGTGCGCGTCATTTGCCGCTATCTCGGCGGCGGTTTCGGCTCGAAGGGTTCGATTTTGCATTACTTGATCACGGCGATGGCGGCGCGAGTCGTCAAACGCCCGGCGAAAATGTATCTGACGCGCCAAATGATGCAGCTCAATGTCGGGAGGCGCGGCGAGACGATCCAAACAATCGCCCTCGGCGCCGCATCCGACGGAAAACTACAAGTCATCCGCCACCACACCGACACTTACGCCAATCCGGTGAGTCAATTTTTTGAATCGTGCGGTCTGGCGACTGAAGTTTTATACGGCGCGCCGCTCAGGGAAATAACTTACCGCGTCGCCAAATTAAACGTCGGAGCGCCGCGCTATATGCGCGCCCCCGGAGAAATGCCGGGCAGTTTCGCTCTTGAGTCGGCGATGGACGAACTCGCCTTTCGGCTAAAACTTGACCCGCTCGAATTGCGCGTGCGAAATCACACGGCGATTGACCCGCTGAAAAAAATTCCGTATTCGGGCGAACATCTTCTTGAATGTTACCGGACCGGTGCCGAGAAATTCGGCTGGGCGCGCCGCAAATCGGAGCCGCGCCAGGTGCGAAGCGGTAATTATCTCGTCGGTATGGGAATGGCGACCGCCACTTATCCGGGCTATCGCAGCAAGGCTTCGGTCCGCGTGCAAATGACGGCGGACGGCGCGGTCAAAGTCATGTGCGCGACGCAAGACCTCGGCACGGGAACTTACACTATTTGCGCGCAAACCGCGGCGGACGCGCTCGGTCTTCCGATGGAGAAAATCCGGGTCGAGATCGGCGATTCAAACTTGCCGCCGGGTAACAATTCCGTCGGTTCGCAAACGACGGCGAGCATTCTCCCGGCGATTTTAGAGACGTGCGAGAAGCTCAGACGAGACTTGCTGCAATTGGCAATCGCCGACCCGCAATCAAAAATAAACGGCAGGCGAGCCGAAGAAATAGAGTTTAGCGAGGCGAAGTTTTTCGTGCGCGGCGATTCGTCGAAATCCGATTCCTATGCCTCGATTTTGCGCCGCAACAGCAAAACGGTGATTGAAGCCTGTCAGACGACGCTGCCCGTTTCCGGTTCGGGACTGACGATTCCCGGCGCGCCGTGCGAACCCGCGCAAGTTTCGGCGGAAGAAAACTCGGACAACAAAAAATATTCGTTTCATTCGTTCGGCGCGCAGTTTGCCGAAGTCTGGGTTGATGAAGATTTGGGAATCGTGCGCGTAAGGCGCTTTACGAGCGTGATGGATGTGGGGCGCATAATGAATGAAAAAACCGCCCGGTCGCAAACCGTCGGCGGCATCGTCTGGGGTATCGGAGCGGCACTGATGGAAGAAACCCATTATGACCTTCGATACGCGAATCCGGTGCAACGCACGCTCGCCGATTACCACGTTCCCGTTAATCTGGATGTGCCGGAAATTGATGTGTATTTTATCAACAAACCCGATCCGCACGTATCCCGCATCGGCGCGCGCGGTGCCGGGGAGATTCCCATCGTCGGCGTGTCGGCGGCAATCGCCAACGCGGTTTTCAACGCGACTGGGAAACGCCTCAGAGATTTGCCGCTCACGCCGGATAAGCTGTTGTAGCTCGGCAGGTGTGTAATAGACGACGGTTTGTTCGCCCGAATTAAGAATGATGGAGACAAATAAAATGACAGTAACAGGCAAACCGATTGACCGCATTGACGGGCGATTGAAGGTGACGGGCGCGGCGAAATACGCCGCCGAATTTAACCAGCCGCGGATGGCTTACGCTTTTCCGGTTTGTTCGACCATCGCTAAAGGAACGATTACGGCGA
Organism: uncultured Pyrinomonadaceae bacterium; assembly: GCA_902805935.1. Lineage (GTDB taxonomy): Bacteria > Acidobacteriota > Blastocatellia > Pyrinomonadales > Pyrinomonadaceae. The sequence goes on along the minus strand of CADCUR010000230.1, from coordinate 13,976 downwards.
TTGACCAGAGCGCGGCTTCAAGCTCGGCGGGCGTGATAACTGTTTTAACGCATAAAAACGCCGCCAGATTAAAAGCCGTTAATCCGGCGGAGCAAAGGAATGCGGGCATAATAGTCATCGGCGAAGATTTGCCGCCGCTCCAGGACAACAAGGTTCATTATTACGGGCAGTTTGTAGCAGTCGTCGTTGCCGAAACTTACGAGCAGGCTCGGCGCGCCGCCGCGCTTGTCGAAATTACTTATGCCAAAGAGAAGCCCGCGAGCGATTTGAAAACCGAGTTGCCGAAAGGTTATCTGCCACAAAAAAACTTCGGTCAGGACGTGCAGATCAACACCGGCAAAGCCGCCGCGCCGCTTGCCGCCGCTCCGGTTAAATTCGAGCAGACTTATACGACACCGACCGAACATCATCATCCGATGGAGCCGCACGCGGCAGTGGCAGTGTGGGAGTCATCCGATAAGCTCACGCTTTACGAGACGACGCAGAGCGTTATGAATTCGCGCGCGATAGCGGCTTATTTTCTCGACCTCAAACCGGAAAACGTGCGCGTGATTTCGCCGTTTATGGGCGGCGGTTTCGGCGGCAAAGGAATCTATTTGCAACCGGTACTGGCGGCGATGGCTGCTCAGGCGGCGAAGCGTCCGGTCAAACTTTCCCTCACGCGCCAGATGATGGTGACGAACGTCGGGCGGCGCTGCGAAACGAATCAAAAAATCGCGCTCGGCGCCGGATCGGACGGTAAACTGACCGTGATCCGCCATCATAGCGATGTTTACACCAATGTCTCTGCATATCTTGAGCCGTGCGGTTCCCCGACGCAGACTTTATACAACGCTCCCCTGAGGGAAATCACCTACAAAGTCGCCAGATTAAACCTTGGCACGCCGACCTTTATGCGCGCTCCCGGAAAAACGCCGGGAACTTTCGCGCTCGAATCGGCGATGGACGAAATGTCGTATGAGATGAAAATTGACCCGATTGAGTTTCGCACACTTAACCACGCGACAAATGACCCGCTCACTAAACATCCGTTTTCGAGCGAGTATCTGCGCGAATGTTACAAAATCGGCGCGGAAAAATTCGGCTGGTCGAATCGCAAATCGGAGCCGCGCTCAATCCGCGACGGAAAATATCTGGTCGGTTACGGGATGGCGGCGGCAACTTACGGCGGGATACGCAACGCGGCAACGGCGCGCGTGCAGATGTCGGCGAACGGCGACGTTAAAGTGATGACAGCGGCGTCGGACCTCGGGACGGGAACCTACACCGTTTTGACGCAGACGGCGGCTGATGCGCTTGGGCTTCCAATCGAAAGAATTACCGTCGAAATCGGCGACTCAAACTTGCCGCCCGCACCGCCTGCGTTCGGTTCGATGACGGTGGCAAGCGTTAATCCGGCGGTTCTGGCGGCGTGCGAAATGCTCCGCAAAGATTTAATGGGGTTGGCGATGGCGGACGCGAAATCGAAATTAAGCGGCAGACGAGCTGAAGAAATCGCTTTCGCCGACGCAAAATTTTTCGTGCGCGGCGACTCTTCAAAATCGGATTCCTACGCCGACATTATGCGCCGCAACAGCAAAACGATGTTGGAAGCCTGCGCGACGACCGTTCCGGTGTCTGGAACGCCCGCCGCGCCTTGTATGGTTGCGCCGGCTGCATCCGAAGAAAACTCGGACAACAAAAAATACTCTTTTCATTCGTTCGGCGCGCAGTTCGCCGAAGTCCGGGTGGACGAAGACCTCGGCATTGTGCGCGTCAGACGCTTTACGAGCGTTCACGATGTCGGTCGTATCATGAATGAAAAAACCGCCCGCTCGCAGATTATCGGCGGCGTGATTTTCGGGATCGGACAAGCGTTGATGGAAGAAACTCTGCACGATAAACGCTGGGCGAATCCGGTGACACGATCATTCGCTGATTATCACGTTCCGGCAAATCTGGATGTGCCTCCGATAGATGTTTATTTTATCAATAAACCCGACCCGCACATCTCGCCCATTGGTGCGCGCGGAGTCGGCGAAATTGGCATTACGGGTGTCGGCGCGGCGATTGCGAATGCGGTGTTCAATGCGACCGGCAAGCGGATCAGGGATTTGCCGATCATGCCCGATAAATTACTGTGAATGTTATAGGTTAGATTAGCACGCCGGAAACAATTTTTCGGCAGGTATTATGAAAGAGATACAAGAAATTCTGCAAAGAATCCAGCAATTTGCGCCGGGAGAAAAAGCTATTCTGGCGACGGTCGTCGATGTCATCGGTTCGGGCTACCGTCGTCCGGGCGCGCGAATGTTGATAGACGAGGACGGTTTCGGCATCGGCACAATTTCCGGCGGCTGTCTCGAAGCCGATGTTTTGGAACGCGCAAAAAAAGTCTGGCAGACCGATGAGCCGACGGTGATTACTTACGACACGACCAAAGATGAAAATTCGCTTTTCGGACTCGGAATGGGCTGCCGCGGCATCGTTCGCATTTTGCTCGAACCCGTTGAGAAGGAAAGTGATTTGGCGAAAGTTTTTCAAACCGCGCTCGAACGGCGAGAACCGCAGTTGGCGGCGACGCTGATTTCTCCAACGACCGAAGCGTCAATCGGAACCAGATTTTTCTACGAACAAAAACAGGGGTTCGGAAATCAGAATTTGCCGGAGACTTTCAAATCGCTTTCGGAACTCAGCGACGACTGCCGAACTTTGTTCGCGGCGCAGGAAAGTTCGGCGGTCAGAAGCTATCAGACGCAAAGGGAAACGACGGAATTCTTCATCGAAAAAATAAATCCGCCGGTGAATTTATTGCTCTTCGGCGCTGGTTACGACGCGCTGCCGCTGGTTGATTTCGCTAAAATCTTAGGCTGGCGCGTGACGGCAATTGATCATCGCCCGGCTTTCGCCAACCGGGAAAGATTGCCCGCCACCGACGAAATCATCGCCGGAAGCTCGGAAGATTTGCCTAACCAATTATTCGAGGACGAAAATTCAGTTGCGGTCTTAATGACGCACAATTACGGCCGCGACCGCGAAATATTGCGCCTGCTTCTTCATTCAGAATGTCGTTACATCGGCGCGCTGGGACCGAAAAAAAGAACGGAAAAACTGCTTGCAGAAATCGGCGAAAACTTTTCGGACGAGCAAATGGAAAAGCTGCATGCCCCCGTCGGTCTCGACATCGGCGCGGATTCGCCCGAAGCGATTGCGCTTTCGATTGTCGCCGAAATTCAGGCGATTTTGCACGGACGCGCAGGCGGCTTTTTGCGCGAAAGACAAGGTTCGATTTACAACCGCAATGACGATTGATAAACCGAAGATAAGTTCAATCATTTTAGCGGCGGGCTGTTCGAGCCGTTTGAACAGTGAATCGAAACAACTTCTTGAATTTCAGGGTAAAACTTTGCTGCGCCGCGCGGCGGAAACCGCCGTTGCCGCGAATTTTCGCTCGACAGTGGTTGTTTTGGGAGCAAATGCTGAAATTTTGCGGAAAGAAATTGAAGATTTGTCGGTCAGTATTCTGGTTAACGAAAACTGGGCGACCGGGATGAGTTCGTCAATCAAAACCGGACTCGCCGAACTCGTCGAGAAAGAAAATTTGGAAGCCGTCGTCATAATGCTGTGCGACCAGCCGCTGGTGACAACCCAAACTCTGGGTAACCTTTGTGAAATTTTTGCGCAGACCGGAAAGCCGATTGCGGCGTGCGAATATGAAAATACGGTCGGCGTCCCAGCTTTGTTTTCCAGCGAAGTTTTCGTCGAATTGATGAATTTGCACGAGTCCGATGGAGCTAAAAAGATTATCGAAAAATACGAAGGAAAAACGGTTCTGGTCGCCGCGCCCGAAGCCAGACTAGACATTGATACATTGGAAGATTATGAAAAACTTAAACGTTTAACATCTCCAGCTTAGAACAATAAAAGGAAATATATTTTAGCTGTCATGATGCGCGCCAAGCCGATTTATAAGGGAATAATAATGTTGAGCGACCGATTTAGCAGAACAATTTCATACCTCAGAATCTCCGTCACCGAGCGGTGCAATTTCCGCTGCGTTTATTGTATGCCGGCTGAGGGAATCGCGCTTGCCCCGCGTGCCGAACTACTTTCATTTGAAGAAATCGTCCGCGTCGTTCGCGTCGGCGCAAAGCTCGGACTCTCCAAAATTCGTTTGACCGGCGGCGAGCCGACCGTCCGGCGCGATTTGCCCGAACTCGTCGGAATGATAAAAGCGATTCGCGGCATCAATGAAATTGCGATGACGACTAACGGAGCGCGCTTGTCCGAACTAGCGGAGCCGCTTAAAAAAGCGGGTTTGAGCCGCATTAATATCTCACTCGACACGCTGCGCCCGGAACGTAACCGCGAGTTGACCAGGCGAGATTTTTTGCCCGCCGTTTTGAAAGGCGTTGACGAAGCGCTCGCCGCAGGTTTTACGCCGCTGAAATTCAACGCTGTGGTTTTGCGCGGCATCAACGACGACGAGCTTGGCGATTTGCTTCGATTCGCGCACCAAAGGAACTCGCAAATGCGTTTTATCGAATTTATGCCGATGGGCGTGGCACGCAAAGACGAACGCAACCGGACGGTAACGATGCGCGAGATGCTCGAACGATTAAAGGCACGGTTCGATTTAGTGCCGGAAGAAACCGGCAATGCCAATGACCCGGCACGCGGGTGGGTGTGCCGTCGGACGGGAGCGCGCGTAGGGTTTATCACTTCGATGAGCGATCATTTTTGCGGCTCATGCAGCCGAATGCGACTGACTGCGGAAGGCGGCTTGCGCCCGTGTCTGCATCAGGATGCGGAAGTGGATTTAAAGACGGTTCTCCGCAGCGGCGGAGATGTCGCGGAAGTGGAAGATGCCTTTCGCCGCGCTGCCAATCTCAAATGGTCTGGACATCAAATGAACGCTTTTGTGCCGATTTACAGCCGCCGGGAAATGGTGCGTATTGGCGGGTAAATCGGTTTTTGAAGTCGTCACTATAACAAGCGACCGGCGCGGGATTCAACTCGGATTGAAACCCAAATTTTTAACCTGTAATGACTGAAGTTTTTCTGATTGCGTTTTTGATTTTCGCCGCGGCGATGCTTTATTCCTCGGTCGGTCACGGCGGCGCGAGCGGTTATCTGGCGGTGATGGCTTTGTTTAGTTTCGCATCGACGACAATGCGTCCCGTCGCTCTCGTTCTGAACATTTGCGTTTCTTCCATCGCAGCTTTCAAGTTCTGGCGCAACGGTTTTTTCTCGTGGCGCAAATTTTATCCATTTGCCGTCGCTTCGATTCCGTTCGCCTTCGTCGGCGGAAGCCTGAATCTGCCGGCGCCGTTTTTTAAGCCAATCATCGGCGTCGTCTTGCTCGCCGCCGCTTTTTTGCTCGTGCGGCGCGAGAAAACGGTCGAAGAATTAGAAAATGCAAACGAGAAGCCTATTTCAATTGCGGTGGCTTTATTATGCGGCGCGGCGCTCGGATTATTGTCAGGCTTAACGGGAGTCGGCGGCGGGATTTTTCTGTCGCCGCTGCTGCTTTTTATGAAATGGACCGACGTGCGGCAGACGGCGGCGATTTCGGCGATGTTTATTCTCGTCAACTCGGTTGCCGGACTCGGCGCGAATTTAAGTCAATCTAATATCGCCGTGCTGCCGTCCCCGATGGTATTTTCCCTTTTCGCTGCGGCTGCCGTGATGGGCGGACTTCTGGGGGCGACCTTCGGGGTGAACCGGAAGCAATCCACTTTGCTCCTGCGGCGGCTGTTAGCGATTGTTTTGTTGATCGCCGCGTTAAAAATGCTTTTTGGTTGAAGATTTGTGTAATAAGACCGATCAATTTCAAATTGGAATTCTAAATGAGTTGTCTGCTCCAGCGCGGGCAGAAATCAAATGATTATTAACATTGTGCCGGTGAATTAAATATGAGTGAAAATTACTGCAATAACATTAATGTGAAGATTTTATTCTTCGGAGCCGCGCGTGATGCGGTTGGAGTGGAAGAAGCGAGTTTTTCTACCGCCTCGCCCGCCTCGGTTTTCACCGTCAAAAAAGCGGTGTTCGCTCGATACGAAACGCTCTCGGGTTTCGCAAAGAGTTTAATGGTCGCCGTTAACCGCGAGTATGCGACGGACGAAACGGCAATCGAAAATCAGGACGAAATCGCCTTTTTGCCGCCGGTTTCAGGCGGCTGAAATATCGAATCGCCCTTTTTGCCTTCGGCTGAAATTGAATCTAAAAATGCGAAAAGATACCGATTTCTTTGAACTCACCCGCGAGCCGCTCGATGTCGGCGCGATAACGCGGCGCGTGGTGCCCGCGACGTGCGGGGCGACTGTTGTATTGGACGGCTACGTGCGCCAATGGACGAGCGGCAAAGAAACGCTTCATTTAATTTATGAAGCTTTTGAGCCGATGGCTTTGGCGGAAATGCAAAAACTATCCGTCGGAGCGCGCGGGCAATTTGAAATCGCCCATATCGGCATCATTCACCGTTTGGGAAAACTTGAAATCGGCGAAACCAGCGTTGTGATTGCCGTCGCCGCGCCGCATCGCAAGGCTGCGTTTGCCGCCTGCGAGTGGCTTATCCGGGAACTCAAGCGAAGCGTGCCGATCTGGAAAAAAGAATTTTACGCCGACGGGTCGGCTTGGGCGGACGGCGAAAATGTAATTGGTGCTGAGTAAATGGTTGGGGAATTTTGTATGCAGTTTGACGAAAAATACAAAAGATTCATAAAAATCACACCGGCGTTTTTTTTACTGTCGGTTGTTACATTGATTTTCTCGTCTTCGGCGTTCGTCTCCGGGCAGGCTGGCGCAGCGGAAATCACCGGACAAATTCGGGACGCGGCAGGCGGCGGAATTGACAGCGCGACCATTATCATCAACGAAACGGACACAAATCAGAGTATGACGGTAATGTCAGACGATGACGGCTTTTACACCGTCACGAATTTGAAGCCGGGTTTATATCGGGCGACAATCGAAGCCAAAGGTTTCAGTAGATTTGTGCGGGAAAGATTACTTCTTCGCACAGGCGAGCGCGTGCGGGTTGATGTCGAATTGCAAATCGGAACGCTTAGTGAAACGGTCAGCGTGAGTGCGGACGCGCCGCTTCTGCGCTCGGAAGCGAGCAGTCTCGGACAAGTTATCGACAACCGCAAAATCGTCGGCTTGCCGCTCAACGGGCGTAATTTTCTGTCGCTCGTCGGACTCGCGCCCGGCGTCGCGCAGCCGCCGCGCACGGCGGAAGGCGCGAGTTTTCCGCGCATCAACGGCGGTCGCCCGCGCGTCAATGAATATCTGTTCGACGGCGTTTCCGTTCTTCAGCCCGAACCCGGTCAAATCGCTTTTTTTCCGGTGGTGGACGCGATTCAGGAATTCAAAGTTGAAATCAACAATCCGCCCGCCGAGTTCGGACGCTTTAACGGCGGCGTAATCAATCTGACGACCAAATCGGGAACCAACGATTTTCGCGGTTCGGTTTTCGAGTTTTTTCGCAACGAAGCGTTAAACGCCCGCAACCTGTTCGCGCCAGCGAATCAATCCAAACCCGTTTTTCGGCGCAACCAGTTCGGCGGCGTGCTGGGCGGGAGAATCGTCAAAGATAAGACTTTCTTTTTCGTTGATTATCAAGGCACGCGGCAAGACATCGGTCGCGTTCGCACCTCGACCGTGCCGACGCTCGCACAGAGAAACGGCAATTTTTCATCGAGTCTGGGTGCGGCAATCGGCAGCACGACGGTTTTGGACACGAACGGTAACATGATTCCGCTCCGCGCCGGACAGATTTTTCGCCCGTCCGACAAACGCGCTTACGCCGGAAACATCATTCCGCTGACGGATTTCGACCAGGCGGCGCGCCAACTCTTAGCGCGTTATCCGTTGCCGACGGCGAGCGGCGCGGCAAATAATTTCACGCGCGTCGGCAGCGAAAAGCAAAATCAAGACCAGTTCGACGTGCGGATTGATTATCGTTTGAGCGATAACTCGATTGTTTTCGGGCGTTACTCGTTCGCCAAAGATTTGTCCGTTCCGGTGACGCCGCTCGCCGACGGAAGCGGAGCTTTGACGGGCGGCGCAATTGGCACGACCGACACCCGCGCCAATTCGCTCATCTTCAATTACACGCAAATATTCAGACCGAATTTATTAAATGAGCTGCGCGTCGGCTACACGCGGCGCGGCGTGCAAAGGCGTTCTGACGCGGTTGTCGGCGACGACGCGGATTTGCTGCGCGGCATCCCGGAAACGGCGGCTTTTAGAAATTCCTTGCCGACGATTTCAATTGCCGGTTTTCAGCAGCTCGGTTCTTCTGCAAATACGAACACCGATTTTTCCACTGATGTCACGCAGATTTACGATGCGGTTTCCTATCAAACGGGACGGCATTCGTTCAAATTCGGCGGCGATTTCCGGCTCGAACGGCTCGACGTATTACAGCCGCCTAACCCGACCGGACAATTTACTTTTAACTCGGTGCTGACCAATTCGACGGGGGCGAGCGGCGCGGTGCCGGGAAACGCGGCTAGTTCGACGGGAAACGCGCTCGCCAGTTTTCTGTTAGGAGTAGTGCAGAACTTTTCGATTGATTTGCAGCCGAATGTTTTGCGACCGCGAGCTAAAATTCTGGAGCTTTTTGTCCAGGACGATTGGAAAGCGACGAAGCGTTTAACTTTCAATGTCGGCGTGCGATACACCTTAAATTTTCCTTCGACGGAAAAAGACAATCAAGCGGCGGTTTTCAATCTCGAAACCAGGCAGCTTGATTATTTAGGAGAAAACGGCAATCCCGAATCCGCCCGCCGCCTTCACAAATTAAATTTTGCGCCGCGCGTCGGTCTGGCGTACCGGCTGGGCGATAAAACTGTCGTCCGCGCCGGATATGGGGTGGTCTGGCAGGAACAAGCCGGAATCACGACTCCGTTTACCACGCCGTTTTTCCCGTTCGTTCAAACCGTCACCCAGCGCAGTCTTGACAATCGCAATCCGGCATTCGTCTTGTCCGGGGCAAATCGCCCACTTGTCACGCCCGTGGCAATGAACGCCGATGCCGGTTTAGGTCAGAGCGTTTTTGCGGTTGACCGCGATTTGGGAAGCGGCTACACGCAGCAGTGGAACGTCGGAATTCAGCGCGCCGTCACGAATGATCTGGTTTTCGAGATTGCATATGCGGGTTCAAAAATAACTCACGTCGGCATTCCCGATACCAATATCAATCAGTTGACGGTCGAGCAGCTGGCGCTCGGCTCGCAGTTGCAGCAGCTCGTTCCGAACCCGTGTTTCGGCATCGTCCCGCGGAGTCGCTCGAACTTGGGGGACCCGCTCGTTCCGCTCGGGCAGACGCTGCGCCCGTTTCCTTGTTTTTCGACCGTATCGCTTTATCGCAACAACGTCGGCAACACGAACTACCACGCGCTGCAAGCCAAAATCGAACAGCGTTTTTCCAAAAACTTATCGTTTCTCATCGCCTACACGCGCTCGAAACTGATTGACGAGGCGAGTTCGGTTTTCGACGCGACGATTCAAACCGGACCGATTGCCAATTTTCCCGTCGCCGACAGTTACAACCGCCGCTTGGAGCGAGACGTGTCGAACGGCGATATTCCGAATGTCTTCGTGGCGAGTTTTACCTACGATTTTGACTTTTTTAGAAATACCCGCAGATTAACGGGAAAATTTCTGAAAGGCTGGAGCATTAACGGCATCATCAACGTGCAGAGCGGAATTCCGCTCGCCATCACGCAAGTCACAAATTTTAATGCTTTTGCTGGTTTCGGCACGCAGCGACCGAATCTCGTTGGCAATCCGACGCTGCCGCCCGCAGAGCGGACGACTGCCGCGTGGTTTAATACGGCGGCTTTCCAGCTCGCCCCGCAATTCACCATCGGTAGCAGCTCGCGCAATCCGGTGCGCGGTCCCGGCTACCGAAACTTGGATTTGGCGATTATAAAACGCACCGATTTGACTGAAGGGATGAATGTTGAGTTTCGCGTCGAAATTTTCAACCTAACGAACACGCCGCCGCTCGGCAACCCAAATGGCGTATTAGGTTCAGCCGGATTCGGCACGATCACAACGGCGGGCGACCCGCGCGTGATTCAGTTCGGTTTGAAACTGAATTTTTAACCGGCAATCAATTATGAATCAAAGCGATTTTTCCTAAGTCCGGGCGTGCCGTAAATCGAACGTCCAAACTGTGCAATTGTGAAAGTTGTTTCGGGAGAAGCGACGCGTTTATATTTTGATGATTGATGCCCTTTAAACTTCTAAAATCATTTCGTTTAAATTACCGCCTTAAGGTATGTCTCTGCCCTCACCAAAGGCGAGAACATTGAAATCTGAATTGCTTGTTCCGAGAAGAGCTTGACGGAGTTCTTCGACCGGTTGCCGCTCGCCTTCGTCCGCGAGCGGAAAAGTGCCGAAATGGATGCCGAGGCTTGTTTTGGGGCGCAGCAATTGATGAGCGCGCACCGCGTCTTCGGGTGACATATGGTTCTGTTGCATAAACCAGCGCGGCAAGTGCGCGCCGATAGGCAAAAGCGCGAGGCGGATTGTCGGAAACCGCTCGGCGATCCGCTCGAAATGAGTTCCGAAGCCGGTATCGCCCGCAAAGTAAATTGTTCCCGATGAACTTTCGATGACGTATCCGCCCCACAGCGTTTGGTTGCGGTCGCGAATCCCGCGCCCCGACCAGTGCCGCGCCGGAACGAGGGTGATCCGCACGCCCTCCGGCAATTCGGCTGATTGCCACCAATCGAGTTCCGTCGCGCCGGCGATCTTTTTCGATTTCAGCAGCTTGTTGTTGCCGAGTCCGACGAAAAAGCGCGGCTGATGTGTTTCAGCCAGCCGCTTGAGCGTCGGTATGTCCAAGTGGTCGTAATGATTGTGGCTGACGAGGACGGCGTGAATCGGCGGTAAATCTTCAAAGCGCAGTCCCGGCGGGCGCACGCGCTTCGGTCCGACGAACGAGAGCGGGCTGACGCGCTTGGACCAGACGGGATCGGTCAGGATATTCACGCCGCCCACTTGAATCAGCATGGTCGTCGCGTGACCGACGAACGTCACGCGCAAATTGCCGCTGTCAACCCGCGCGGGCGGCACGCTTCCTGCCGGATAATTTTTGTAAGACGACCACGCGCCACGCTTGCCGAAAAGCCGTCCGGTCTGCCAGCGCAGGACATCGAAAAAACCGTGGTCTCCGCCCTCGTCCAAATTACGAAAGCGTTTGCCGTCGAAATGATCGGACGCTTGCCCGCGCCCCGACTGTGCGGAGGCGTTTTGAACGAGCGTTACGCCGATTATTAAAAGCGTGAAAACCCCGAAAACCACCGAGTAGTGTTGTCGGACAAAAGCAATGTCAACAAGCAGTGGCTGCATTAATATCATCATAATTAACCCCAAGTTTCCGGATTATCAAACAACCAGCGACAAAATATGACGAGTCCGCAAAAGCTTATAGATTTCGTTTGCAGAACGATGAAAAAATTATCCCACGAATCTGTAGCCGACCCGGTGAACCGTCATGATAAAGGCGGGATTTTCCGGGTCGTCTTCGATTTTCTGGCGCAGCTTGGCAACGTGATTATCAACCGTTCTGGTGAACATCATCGCGTCGTAGCCCCAGACGGCATCGAGCAGCTGCTCGCGCGTGACGGTTTCGCCGCGATGATTGACGAGGAATTTCAATAACTCGAATTCGCGCGGGCTGAGTTCGACGGGCGTTCCGTTTTTAATGGCTTTGAATTTCTGAAAATCAACGGCGACATCGCCGAAAGCGTAATTTTCTATCGTCGAAACTTCGTGCGTCGCGCGGCGCAAATGAGCGCGGACGCGGGCGAGCAATTCGTTTAAGCCGAACGGCTTTGTAATGTAATCGTCAGCGCCGACTTCCAAACCTAAAACTTTATCGAGTTCCTGCCCGCGCGCGGTCAGCATCAGAATCGGGGAGTCAAAACTGTTTTTCCTTAAGTTTCGGCAGACGTCCAAGCCGCTCATTTTCGGCAGCATTAAATCAAGCACGATCAAGTCTGGTTTTTCTTCGAGAGCTTTTTTCAAGCCTTCTTCGCCGTCGCGGGCGACGATGACTTGGTAGCCTTCGAGTTCAAAGTTGTCGCGCAAGCCCGTCACCATATCCGGTTCGTCTTCGACTATTAGAATTTTGCTCATAATTTTTTGTGTCCGTCGGTTGCTTTCTCAATCGGCAATAAAATCGTAAACGTGCTGCCGCGGCGCGGAAGGCTGTTGACCGTGACGCGCCCGCCGTGCGCTTCGACGATGTGTTTGACGAGCGCCAGCCCCAAGCCCGAACCTTTGACGTTGTGAACGTCGCTCGATCCGCCGACGCGGTAAAAGTTTCCGAAAATCTTTTCCTGTTCGCCCGGCGCGATGCCGATGCCGTGGTCGGTAATATCAATGGCGATGTTTTCCCGCCGGCGCTCGACGTTGATTTCGATGTATTTTTCGTCAGTCGAATATTTCGTCGCGTTATTTAATAAATTCAAGACCGCTTGGCTGATCGCGTCGCAATCTATTTCCAGAAGCGGCAAATCCGTTTGGTAATGAGTTTCCACTTTGAAGCCGGCGTTTTCCAGGCTGTAAGCGTAATTCTGCACGACTTCGGCGACGGTTTCCGCGACATCGCACGGCGCGAGATTGTATTGCTTGCGCCCGGCTTCGATGGCGGAGAAATCGAGAATGTTGTTGATGAGATGCGTCAGACGAACGGTTTCGGTCGTGATGATGCGGTAGTATTCCTGAATCTTTTCCGCGTTTTTGACGCGTCCGCTCGAAAGCGTTTCGCCGAACAGGCGAATCAGCGCGAGCGGCGTTTTCAGTTCGTGCGAGACGTTCGAGACGAAAGCGGATTTCGCTTCCGCCAGCCCGACTTCGCGCTCCGCCACGCCGAGCAGCAATTTGACGCCCAGCACCAGCAAGCCGAGGAACAACGACATCAAAATCAGCCCGCTCCAAAAATAAAAGTTGCTCAAGCCTTCGATTGTTTTGTAGCGAAATCCGCCCGCCGCCGTCCACAGCGGGAAAACGCGGCTCAGGGGAGTTTTTATCTCGAAATCGTCCAGAGTTTTGGGGTCGCCGCCGGCGTGAAGCGGTTGCTGCTGCTCGTCGAAAACGCCGAAGACGGCTTCCGCTTCGAGTTTTTCCGAACTCGTTTGCGCGACTTCCAAGACGATTGGCGATAAAAATTCTTCGACCAGGTATTCCCGCTTCAAACTCACGCCGACAAACCGCAGATTCGTCAAATCCTTCGAGTCGGACAGCACGCGGTAAAGATATAGTATTTCCGTCGGCGGCTGCCCGTTTATCTCGCATCTTTGGCAGCGCCGCTGCGCGATAAAAAAATCGCCGCCGAGCCGCCGGTTCATCGACGATTGAAGCGACGAAAGCAGCGGCAGAAGAAAATCTTCTTCCTGTTTTCCTTCGCCGATTAAAATAAGCGCGTCGCCCGGATTGTCCGTGGTTTTCGATTCACGATAGCCCGTCTCTCTGGAACTCACCGCCAGCTTAAACTGGTCGGTTTGATCGGCAAAGACGAACGCGCTTTCCAGCCCTCGGTTTTTCTCTAAAATTTGGGAGAGACTCGTCTTCATCAGTTCGCCGTCCCAGGGCAACTGACCGGATTGGGGAAAATCCTGCAAAATCACGCTCGCCGTTTCGAGCAGCCGGTTTTCGGTTTTGTCTTCGATTTCGGTAAACGTCTGCCGCAAATCGTTTTCAAACACCGCTTTCGATTTATCGCGCAGTTCGGCAAGCGCCCGGTATTGCCCGTAGAACAATATTACCGTCGGCAGCAAAACCGCGAACAGCATCAGGAAAATTGATTTTTCCTTGAGCGATAAACTTCGCCAGCAGTGAATGAACATAAAATTTCCTTTTCCAATTTTCACCGAACGATTATAACCTGAAACCAATTTTGCGAATCGAACGCGAGTTCTTAATAATCATAGAATTCGTCCGGTTGTCTGACATTCAGCTTGTCCGAGGCAGAA
>CADCUR010000229.1 GCA_902805935.1 uncultured Pyrinomonadaceae bacterium | reverse complement strand
CCGCACAATTCCGCCGCGCGCCGTTTCCAAAACCGCCACGTCAACGGCTTTATCGCCGAGAATCGTTCGGGCTGAAATCGGTCCGGTCGTGTCGCCTTTGGCAATCTGTTCGCCGTTAAAATAAATTCCGGTGCTGGTCGTCATTCCGACATTGAGATTCTCACCTGCGAGAATGTGTGAAATCATTCGGGTGACGGTCGTTTTTCCATTCGTCCCGGTAATTGAGATAATCGGAATCCGCGCCGGTTTGCTGTTCGGGTAAAGCATTTCGATGATCGCTGCGCCGACATCGCGCGGCGTGCCTTCGCTCGGAAATGTGTGCATCCGCAACCCCGGCACGGCATTAATCTCGATGATGCCGCCCTTTTCTTTCGGCAGCGGAACGGAAATATCCTCTAAAACCAGATCAACGCCGCAAATGTCCAGATTGATGACGCGCGCCGCTCGCTCGCATAAATTTTTGATTGTCGGATGAACCGCATCGGTTACGTCTTTGGCAGTTCCGCCGGTCGAAAGATTCATTCCGCCGCAGAGAAAAACCTGCTCGCCCGCTTCCGGCACGTCTTCGAGTATCCAGCCTTCTTTGAGCATCGAAGCAAGTAGAATCGGCGTGATTTTTATTTTCGTCAGCGGTTTTTCGTGTCCTTCGCCGCGCATCGGGTTTCGGTTTTCGATTTCGATGATTTCGGCAATCGTATGCCTGCCGTCGCCCGTGATGTGACACGGCAGACGCTCGCTCGCCGCGACCATTTTCCCGCCGACCACAAGGAGGCGATAGTTTTTTCCTTCAAACAATTCTTCGACCAGAACTTTATCAGAAAATTCCCGCGCGATGCCGAAAGCCTTAACGACTTCTTCGGGCGTGGAAAGATTCAAGGACACGCCTTTGCCCTGCCGACCGTCGAGCGGTTTGACGACGACCGGCGCGCCGATGGATTCGAGTGCTTCGACTGCTTCGGCTTCGCTTCGAACAACCTCGCCGTCGGGAACGGGAATCGAAAACTTTTCCAAACGCTTTTTGGTGGCGTCTTTGTCGCCGGCGAGATCAACAGCGATGCTTGAAGTTTCGCCGGTCAAAGCCGATTGCACGAAATGCAGATTTTTGCCGTAACCGAGCTGCACAAGGCTGTGATCGTTTTCGCGCGTCCAGGGAATACCTCGTTTCTCCGCGGCTTCGACAATCGCGGAGGCGCTCGGACCGAGTTCCGTATCAGCCGCGATTTCCTTTGCTTCCGTGATTTTTTCTCTAAAAGAAAACGATTCGTCTTTGAGAATCGCGTTGGCGAATTCGGCGGCGATTGGCATTATATAGCGCGTCGTTTCAACCGTCGTCGTTTCAATCACGGCTTTTGAATCGTCTTTTTCATCTTTGTTGCAAATCTTTTTGTCGCGTTCGGCGAAACCGGCTTGCGCCAGCATTTCAGCCGCGATGTGTTCGACGACGTGATTGAAATGCGTGCCTTCTTCAAGCGACTCAACAAAGCCGCCGGGCTTTCCCGCCTTGCAGTGATGCTCGCGCAGTTGCGGCAGTTTTTCGAGCAGCCGCACGTTGAATTCTTTTACTTCACGGCTTTCGCGCCCTTTCAAATTTTCAAGGTCGAGCCACATCATGACGACCGGCTGATGGCTGTAAATATTTGCGCCGCTGATGGCTTTGACGGATTCGATTTTCATATCTTTTTTGTTTTTCTGTAATATAAATTCAGTGCGATAAAATGCGAGGAAACGGCAAACCGTAAAGCAAGAACGGTTTGCCGTTTGAGGTAACTGTTCGGGCGAATAGGCTTCGCCGCGAATACTGATTCATTCTTTGTGCCGCCCTCGCAGGCGACTGATTTCCCCGTTGAATTCTCTCTCACGACTGATTAAATATTTTCGGTCGCCCGAAATAATTTTTCGTCTTCTTCAAAGTATTTTTATGATTTCATACGGACGGGTTTTCG
>CADCUR010000228.1 GCA_902805935.1 uncultured Pyrinomonadaceae bacterium | reverse complement strand
AAAAATCCGCGCCTGCGAATTTAACTCCCGAACGGCGGCGACGTTTGGAGACTTTTTATTTCACCTGGCAGACAATCAAAAATAATTATTTCGACCAGACTTTCAGCGGTCTCGATTGGGACAAGATAAAAAAAGAATTCGAGCCGCGCGTTTTGCAAGCCGCGACCGACGCGCAGCTGCACGACCTTTTGCAGGATATGATTAACCGCCTCGACCGCTCGCATTTTGCGGTCATTCCGCCGGAAGTTTATCAGGCGATTGAAAACGCCAAAGCCGAAGCCAAAGCCGAAGAAGAAAAGCGGCAAGCAGCGGGCAAAGAAAACTCAGAAGGAGAAGAAGCGGCTGAAGAGATGGAATTTGATTCTGCCGATTATTCGGCGAAATACGGCATCGGCATTGATTTGCGTCTGTTGGAAAATCAATTTGTCATCACGCGCGTCGAAGCGAATTCGGCGGCGGAAAAAGCCGGAGTGAAAACCGGCTGGGTCGTGGAAAAAATCAACGATGTTTCGCTCGCCGAACTTCTCAAACAGATTGAGATACATTACGGGAAAATTCGCAACATCAAAAAACATCTGCCCGACGAAGTAGCCGATTATATGCTGAACGGCGAAAAGAACAGCTTTATAACCTTGAGCGTTTCGAGCGAAGCCGGACAAGCAAAAGAATTCAAAGTTCAGCGCGAACGGCTAAAGGGCGAAACTATTTCCATCGGTCAGAATTACCCCGAAGAATTTTTAAAGTTTGAAGCTGCTTCCTTAAGCGAGCAGACGGGCTATATCAAATTCAATATTTTCGCTTTGCCGGTCATCGAAAAATTTTGCGCGGCGCTGACCGAATTAAAAGACAAACGGGCGATCATCATTGATTTGCGCGGCAATACGGGCGGCATTATCGAAACGTTGATCGGACTCGGCGGAATGCTCACGGAAAAATCCATTGATTTGGGAACGTCAATCTACAAAGTCGGCAGCGAAAATATGGTTGCCGCTTCAAAAGCGAAAAACTACAAAGGCAGACTTGTTTTTCTAGTAGATAATCAGACGGCTTCGGCGGCGGAAATGTTTGCGGCGGGATTGCAGGAAAGCAGCCGCGCCTTGATTGTAGGCGAAAGAACGGCGGGCGAAGCGCTGCCGTCAGTCTCCGTCGAGCTTCCCACGGGCGCGGTTCTGCTTTATCCGATTGCCAATTTCAAAACGCGCAACGGAAACTACCTCGAAGGCAAAGGCGTCGAACCGAATTTCCTCGTCGCGCTCGACAGAAAATCGCTTTTGTCGGGAAAAGACGCGCCGCTTGAAACCGCGCTCAGAATTATCAAAGAAGACACCGCGTTTCCGAAGTCGCCCGAAGGAACGACGACAATTCAAACCGTCAGCACAAAACCGCCGCCACCGCCGCCCGCGCCGAAACCAGTTGCCGTTCCGAAAGGAAAGTTGTTAGCCGAAGTGACGGTCAAAGCGTTGCCGATGACCGCGCCGCCGATTGCTAAAAAAGATGAAAAAGCCTTACAGATTATCGCGGATTTTATCGGGACAATCGGCGGCGCAGAAGCCTTGAACAAAATTGATTCCTACGCTTTGAAAGGAACTTCCGGGATTGCCGCCAGAGGAGCGAAAGCAGAAGTCGAAGTTAATATCTTTCGCCAAAAGCCCGACAAATACGCCGAGCTGATAAAATCGGAAACAAACGGCGAGGTCAGACAAATCTACAACGGCAAAAATTCTTTTGTGCAAAATGATTACGGTCTCAAGTATGAATTCGCGTTTGAAATAAACACGGCGGAAATCGAAATTTTCGCGCCGTTGAATAACCTGTTCAAAAAGGAAACTTTCAAATCGCTGAATTATCAGGGCGCTTATGACCGGATGGGCAGACAGGCGCACGTTATCGAAGCCGTGACGATGGCGGGCAATCAAACCGTCTGGCTCGCCTTCGATGTCGAAACGAAATTACTGGTCGG
>CADCUR010000227.1 GCA_902805935.1 uncultured Pyrinomonadaceae bacterium | reverse complement strand
CCCGCTAAAATACCGATGGCGGGAAGGCTGCTGTGCGAGTCAAAAAGTCCGACGCCCGCCGAGGCGAGCGCCCCCGTGCCGATTTGTAGAAAACCGATTAAAGCCGATGCGCTGCCGGCATTTTTGCCGAACGGCCCGAGCGCGAGAGCCGTCGCATTCGGAGACAGAATCCCGATGCACGAAAGAAGGGCGAAAAAAAGAATTATCGTGGCGGCAAGTCCGAATGATTCGGTAATCGTCCCGACGAGAAAAATAACGCACACGACGCACTGGCTGACGAGCGCGACTTGTAAAATCCGTTCGCTTTGGAACCAGCGCGATAAAAGCAGATTCACCTGACTGCCGCCGATAATTCCGATTGATAAAAGAGCGAATATTCCGCCGAAGGTCTGCGCGCCGACCTCGAAAATTTCCATAAATATAATCGGGGAGGCGGCGACGTAAACGAGCAGTCCCCCGAAGGAAAACGCGCCCGCCAAAGCATACGTATAAAATTGCGGTTCTTTTAATATCGCGGCGAAATTAATCAAAATCGGTTTGAGCTTTAGCGAAACCGTTTCGTCCGGCTCGTGACCTTCGGGCAGAAAGAAAAACACGACCGCGACGAGCAGCGCGATCATTGCGGCTAAAACGATGAAAACCGATTGCCAGCCCAAATTCGCGGCGACAAAGCTGCCGAACGTCGGCGCGAGCAGCGGAGCGGCTCCCAGAATCAAGATGAGCAGGGAGAAAACTTTCGTCCTTTCCTCCGCCGGAAAAAAATCCCGCACCATCGTCACCGCCGCCACCTGCGCCGCGCATCCGCCTAACGCCTGAAGAAAGCGAAACGCAATCAAGGACTCGACCGAGCCGGAAAAGATGCATCCGACCGATGCCGCGATGAACAACAAAAGACCGAAATAAAGCGGCGGTTTTCTGCCGAAACGATCCAGCAGCGGTCCGTAGAAAATCTGCCCGATTGCCATTCCGACCAAGTAGCTCGACAGCGAAAAAGCGACTTTCGGCGCGGTCGTCTCCAAATCCGCCGCAATCTGCCCAAAGGCGGGCAGATACATATCAATAGCAAAAGGCGTGACGGTTGATAACGCGCCGAGGATTAAGATGATGAAGAAATTGCTTCGATTCGTTGAACTCATTTATTTGATTTGCGAAAACTTTTATTCTCTCGCCCGTTTACCGCTTGGTATTTTTAGAACTTCCAAAATACCAAGCGGTAAACGGGCAGATTGTTGAAAGACAATCGGCAACCTTTGGCTGTACTTGATCCTGACTGCTTACGCCGCGCTGCCCGTTTCGTCCTTAACTTCGGTTTTGATAACGAAAGCCTTTAATTTGGCGATCTTACCGTCTCGAAAACGCCAAACGTCGCAATATGAATGATGAACAGCCTGTCCGTCTTCGTCTTTCAATGTTATGTCGCCGAGTATCGTAAGGAAATCGCCCTCAGCGATTGAGTTGTCAACCGTAAACTTTGGCGGCTCTAAATACGCCGTTGCCATATATTGGCGGACGGCTTCTTTTCCTTTCAGCGTCCGGTCGCCGACAAACGTCCATTCAGTGTCGTCGGTGCAGAACGCCAAGAATCCTTCATAGTCGCCTCGAGCGACATGCGCATTTGCCTCTTCTAAGATTGCTTTATTTTTCTCTGACATTTAGAAACTCTCCTTTTGTTCAAGTGAATGTTTTAACCCAAGCGGTTACTCTACCGCCGCATCCTTCTCATAGAGCGTAGCCGCCGAACTATGCCGTTACATTTCACACAAGCAAGATAATAAAAATCAAGAACGCGATTAAACTTAGCAGACTCCTGACTGCGTGTAATTTTCCCCATCGTTTCAGAAGTTCCAACGCAAGTTCAGAGTTTTTGTCCAGAGAAGAATCCTCCAATTTTTCGTTGGTGGGGAAAATAAAAATCAGGGTGAAAGGAATGACGGCGACGAAGACGATTCCGCCAACCAGCCA
>CADCUR010000226.1 GCA_902805935.1 uncultured Pyrinomonadaceae bacterium | reverse complement strand
TTCGTAAAATCAAACAAATAAAGGATGCAACAAAGATTTAAGATTTTGGGAGTTGGTTATAACTTATAACTGCTCTTTTATAAAGCAAGAACCGTGCGCGAAAAAAGACGCCTTTATAAAGCGTCAATTAAACGAAAACGCCGCGCGTGATAAAAACGCGGATGTTATTTATAAATCAAAAATTGTGAGCGGCGTTTTTTAAATTCGTCCAAATCTTTTTGCCAGTTTCGCTCGATTTCTTCCGGCGCGTCGGCGCGTTTCAGTTGTTCAAAGCTCGCCTGATTGACGATTAGATTCAGGTATTTCTCCAATTTCCATTCGGTCGGATAAAGTTTTCGCAAGGCGACGGCGATTTCGACGCCCGTGCGAACCGGCTCGAATTTTTCGCGGTCAACGACGACGATGTTGATTCCGCCGACTTCTTCATTTTTGAAAACCGACGCGTTCGGTTTGTATCTGACGGGAACGAAACGCACGCCGTTTAAATTTCTTTCGTTCAAAAAAGCCGCGAGTTTTCGACCGTCAATCCACGGCGCGCCGACGACTTCAAACGGCGTGTCGGTTCCGCGCCCGACTGAAAGATTAGTGTATTCGAGAAGTCCGATTCCCGGGTAAAGCGTCGCTTCGGTAAGGGAGCGCATATTCGGCGACGGATTTGTCCACGTCTGATTCGTCTGATCGAACCACATCGCGCGCTGCCAATTTTCCATTTTTATCACGCGCAAATCGGCGTTGATTTTCTTTTCGACGTTGAACATCTGCGCGAGTTCGCCGGTCGTCATTGCGTGGCGGACGGGTAAAGTGTGCGTGGCGACGAAGGTTAATTTGTCCGCGTCGGCAATCGCGCCGGCAACTTCAACACCGTTTATCGGATTCGGACGGTCGAGAACGAAAACGGGTTTTCCGGCTTTTGCCGCTTCTTCCATCACATTTTGTAAGGTGGAAATGTATGTGTAAAATCTGGTTCCGATGTCTTGAATATCAAAAACAATCGCGTCCAAATCTTTCAATTGTTCGGGTTTCGGTCGGCGCGTTTCGCCGTAAAGCGAATAAATCGGCAAGCCGGTTCGCTCGTCTGTCGAATCAACAATCTTTTCCTGGTCAAGCTGCCCGCGAATTCCGTGTTCGGGCGAAAACAGAGCGACGAGCTTCACATTCTTCGCTTCCTTCAAAACATCAATTGTTTGTCTGCCCAACAAATTTCTGCCCGTGTGATTTGTGACCAAACCGATTTTTAAGCCGTCCAATTCTTTGAAATTATTTTTCTCTAAAACATCAATTCCATTCAAAACCGTCGCCGTTCTGATTGTTTGTTGACTGTTGACCGCTGACTGCTGACTGATAAATCTTGGAATTTGTGCGGCGACTTGCGATGAATAAACATCTTCCGCTTCTCTGATTTTTTCAATCGGAACGTCTTCGATTGCCGACGCCGTAACGGTTGCGACTTTCCCGCGAAGCGGCGTGACATCGCCTTTGCCGTCCGGGTGAACGCGGTTCGAGAGAAAGACGACGAAAGTTTGCGTCACGCGGTCAATCCAAACGGAAGTTCCCGTAAAACCCGTGTGACCGAACGAGCCGAGCGGAAAAAATTCGCCGCGATTTGCCGAAAAACTCGAATTCATATCCCAACCGAGTCCGCGTGTCGCGCCGGTTTCCGACACGACAACGGGCGCGGTCATTTTCGCAATTGTCTGCGCCGACAAAATTCTTTTGCCGTCCAAAACGCCGCCGTTCAAAAGCATCTGACAATAACGCGCCAAATCGTCGGCAGTCGAAAAAAGTCCGGCGTGTCCGGCAACTCCGCCCATTCGGAAAGCCGTCGGGTCGTGAACTTTTCCGCGCAACATTTCATTTCCAGCTTTCTCGTCGCCTTCAAATTTAGCGCCGAGATAATTTTGCTGCCCTTTGATGTTTTCGGTCGGTGCTATTTTGCTGACATCAAACGGAAAATTGATTTTTTTATACGGAATTTC
>CADCUR010000225.1 GCA_902805935.1 uncultured Pyrinomonadaceae bacterium | reverse complement strand
TGATGTTTAGCTGAATAAACGAAAATATAAAATCTAAAATCCAAAATCCAAAATAAGATTATGGCTCGTGTAGCAGGTGTAGATTTACCGCCGAATAAAAGGGCGCAGATTGGTTTGACTTATATTTACGGCGTCGGAAAATCGCGGGCGACCGCAATTTTAAACGAAGCTTCAATCAGCGTGGACTCGAAAATCAAAGATTTGAGCGAAGATGAATTGACGCAGATTCGCACGATTCTCGACGCGCAAGGCGACATTGAGGGCGATCTGCGAAAGCGCGTGCAGATGGATGTCAAGCGATTGATGGACATCGGCTGTTATCGAGGATTGCGGCATCGTCGCGGTTTGCCCGTTCGCGGACAAAGAACCAGCACGAATGCACGCACCCGCAAAGGTCCGCGCAAAGCCGCCGTTGCGAAGAAGAAGGCGCCCGGTAAGAAATAAGAAATTTGCGATTTTCGATTTGCGATTGGTCAGTCGTTAGCTTTTGTTCTTTATTACAAACGCCGAAAACTGAAGGGCAAAAATAAGTCGCAAATCGCAAATTGATAATCGAAAATAAAAAAATGGCAAAAGCAGCAGCAACAACAACGAAGAAAAAGACTTTTCGCAAGAAAGAGAAAAAAAATATCCCGATAGGAATCGTGCATATCGCCGCGTCGTTTAATAACACAATGATTTCCATTACTGACACGGAAGGCAATTTGATTTCGCAGTCCTCGTCGGGGGCGCGTGGCTTTCGCGGCTCTCGTAAAGGAACGCCGTTCGCTGCGCAGCAAGCCGCCAGCGAAGCCGCCCGCAAAGCGCTCGAAGTCGGAATGCGCGAAGTGCAGGTGCGCGTCAAAGGTCCCGGCGGCGGTCGTGAATCGGCAATCAGAGCGATTAACAACGCGGGCATTCGCGTCACTTCGATTCGTGATACGACGCCGATTCCGCACAACGGATGTCGTCCGCCGAAACGCCGCAGAGTCTAACGATTTTTGATTTTTGATTTTTGATTTAAAATCTGAAGTTCGTATTTGAAATTTTAATTAAAACTATCAAAAGGACGAAGGGTAAATTATACCTGTAAACTTTTCCGCTAAAAATGAACGTGCGATTTGAATTTTGCGGTAACCGGATTGAAAACAATCCAAGATCCGAAATCTAAAATCCAAAATCATTTTTTGCCGGAAGCAAAAAAATATTATGGCTAGATATAGAGAAGCGGTGTGCCGTCTGTGCCGCCGCGAGGGTGCGAAATTATTTCTAAAAGGCGATAAATGCTTTAAGGCGAATTGCACGATTGAAAAGCGCGGCACGCAACCGCCCGGAATGCACGGTGCGACCGCGAGGCGTAAGGTTCTTGCCGGTTACGGGCAGCAGCTTCGGGAAAAACAAAAGGTCAAGCGCATATATTTTGTGCTTGAAAAACAATTCCGCAATTATTTCGAGAAAGCCTCCAGACAAAAAGGCATTACGGGCGAAAACTTGCTTTTTATGCTTGAGCGCCGACTCGATAACGTCGTTTATCGAGGAGGTTTTTCGACTTCTCGCCGTCAGGCACGTCAACTCGTTAATCACGGACACATTTTAGTCAACGGAAATAAAGTTGATATTCCCTCGTTTCAAGTGAAAATGGGCGATGTCGTGATGGTCAAAGACACGAGCGTTAAAAATCCGCACGTCGAAGGCGCGTGGCAAACCGCCGTCGGGCGCGGTCGTCCGAATTGGATTAGTTCGGGCAGTGGCGACGATTTGAGCGTGACGGTTTCGGCTCTGCCGACTCGCGCCGATATTGACCCGACCATCAACGAGCAGTTAATCGTCGAACTTTACAGCAAATAGCATTTAGTCCAGAGTCCAAAGTCTAAAGTCCGAAGTCGAAAAAACGAGGACTCGGAACTTTGGACTTGGGACTTTGGACTTTTAAAAAAGAATATGGCACAAAATACCTGGACAGATTTCCAAATACCGAGCCGCTTGAACGTCGAGCAGGAGACGTTGACCGAGCGTTACGGAAAATTCTACGCCCAACCGTTTGAGCGCGGTTTCGGCACGACCATCGGAAATTCGCTGCGCCGCGCACTGCTTTCGTCAATCGAAGGAGCGGCGATTACCGCCGTCAAAATCGAGGGCGTCGAACACGAATTTTCGTCAATCAAAGGCGTTGTCGAAGATGCAACCGACGTTATCTTAAATCTCAAACAAGTTCCTTTCAGACTGCACGGCGAAGGTTCAAAAACTTTGACCATCAACAAAAAAGGCGCGGGCGCAGTGACCAGCGCGGACATTGAAGCCGACGGCGATGTCGAAATTCTTGACAAAGACGTTCACATCGCAACAATCAGCGCGAACGGCGATATAAGTATCGAGATGCGTCTAAAAACCGGGCGCGGCTACGTTTCCGCCGAATTTAATAACGACGAAGATTTGTCGGTCGGTTACATTCCGATTGATTCGGTGCATACGCCGATTAAAAAAGTCAATTACAGCGTTGATAAAACCAGACAAGGCTCGAACACCGAGTATGACAAACTGACGATAGAAGTTTGGACAGACGGCTCGGTCAAGCCCGACGATTCGATTGGCTTGGCGGCGAAGCTCGTCAAAGATCATATGTCCATCTTCGTCAATTTTGAAGAGGAAGAAGACGATTTCAAATTTGAAGACATCGCGCGTCCGCCGCTTCTCAGAAATGATTTGCTCGACCGTTCGGTTGACGAACTCGAACTTTCGGTGCGTTCATACAATTGTTTAAAGAATGCGGACATCCGTTCGATTCGTGATTTAATTCGCCGCAGCGAGCGCGATATGCTGCACACGAAAAATTTCGGCAAAAAATCTTTGACCGAAATCAAAGATATGCTTCACGGAATGGGCTTGGATTTTGGAATGGATTTCGACGAGCAGGGAAATCCGATTCCCGGTTCGGGCGGACGTGATTTAGATTAAAGGATGAAGGATGAAGGATGAATAAAACGATATGTTTCTTATTCATCCTTCATCCTTCGTCCTTCATCCTTCATTAAAACTATGCGACACTTAAAAGCACATCGTAAATTGGGAAGAACGACCGAGCATCGGATTTCGATGCTGCGGAATATGGCGACCTCTTTGATTATCTCGGAAAAGGGTTATATCGTAACGACCGTTCCGAAGGCGAAAGAACTGCGTCCGTTCGTCGAAAAAGTCATTACATTGGCGCGGCGGGCGAAGAATTTGAGCGGCGATCAGGCGAAAGCGCAAGAAGTTCATCTGCGGCGGCAAGCAGCTAGATTTTTCCACGCCGGAAACTCGACATTCAAAGCCGAGCAAAGCCGTTTTCGCGGCGCGAAGGGAACGACCAAAGAGCCGATCGAAAGAACGGCGGGCGTCAAAGCCGTGCAGATGCTTTTCGACGAACTCGGCACTCGTTATAAAGATCGCAACGGCGGATATACGAGAATTATCAAACTCGGTCGTCGCCAGGGCGACAACGCAGAGATGGCGGTTATCGAATTGGTTGATAATCCGCGCGAGTTAGCAGCGAAAAAGTAAATAATAGCCGCTAGAAGGCGCAAAAGACTCAAAAATAATTTTTGTGATTTTGTGGATTTTAGCGGCTATAAAATTTGGGAGCGAAGATGAGTCAACAAGCAGCGACAGCAAAAAAGGAAACGACGAAAAAGCAAATCAGCCGTTCATCGCAAAAAGCGTCAGAACCTTCATTAAATATGGATGAGCTGCGCGACCTCGCTAATCTCGTTGACGAACACGGATTCACCGATTTTGAATTTGAAAACGCTAATATTCGCGTCCGCCTGAGCAAAAATCCCGCTCCGCAATTTATACAGGCGGCGCAAGCCTACGCGCCGGCATCTGTCTCCTCCGTCCCAACCCAAACTGCTCAACCGAAAAATGAAAATCAATCGGAGACGAATTTAGCGGATACTGCGACGGATGGAAATCTGCACGTCATTCCCTCGCCGATTGTCGGAACTTTTTACCGTTCGCCCGCGCCCGACAAAGAGCCGTATGTTAAAGAAGGCAACAATGTTTCGCCGGATACGATTGTCTGTATCATCGAAGCGATGAAACTGATGAACGAAATCGAGGCGGAAGTTTCCGGCGAAGTCGTAAAAATTTACGTCGAAAACGGTCAATCGGTCGAATACGGTCAGCCGCTTTTCGGAATTAAGAAATAAGATTTGTTTGCTACAGAGGACACAGAAAACACGGAGAAAAAAAGATTATTAATCTCTCTCTGTGCGCTCTGTGTCCTCTGTGGCTAAAGTTTTAATGAAAAAGCGAGAATTTCGCAAAATTTTAATCGCCAATCGCGGCGAGATCGCCTGTCGGATAATTTGGACGTGCAAAGAGATGGGCATCAAAACCGTCGCCGTTCATTCGACCGCCGACAAAGACGCGCTGCACGTCCGCTACGCCGACGAAGCGATTTGCATCGGCGCGCCGCCTTCGGCGCAAAGTTATCTAAACATTCCTTCGATTATCAGCGCGGCGGAAATCACCAATGTTGACGCGATTCATCCGGGTTACGGTTTCCTCGCCGAATCGGAAAGATTCGCGCGCGTTTGCGAAGACTGCAACATCAAATTTATCGGACCGCGCCCGGAAGTTATTGGAATGATGGGCGATAAGGTCGAAGCCAGGCGGACGATGAAAGCGGCTGGCGTGCCGATTTTGCCCGGCAGTCCCGAACCGATTGAAAACGCGGACGAAGCTATCGCTTTAGCCAGAGAAATCGGTTTTCCGGTGATTATCAAAGCCGCAGCGGGCGGCGGCGGACGCGGAATGCGGATTGTGCGGCAGGCGGAAGATTTAGCGACGAATCTCGAATTAGCTCAAACCGAAGCGCTCGCGGCTTTTAAAAACGGCAGCGTTTACATCGAAAGATATATCGAGCGTCCGCGCCACATCGAAATTCAGGTTTTGGCTGACGAATACGGCAACGTCATTCACTTGGGCGAGCGCGAATGCTCGATTCAGCGGCGGCATCAGAAGTTATTGGAAGAAGCGCCTTCGCCGGTTATCACGAAAGAACAGCGCGAGAAAATGGGCGCGGTCGCCGTCCTTGCGTGTCAGGAAATCGGTTATTCGAGCGCGGGAACTTTTGAATTTTTGCTCGACGAAGACGGTTCATTTTACTTTATGGAAATGAACACGCGCATACAGGTCGAGCATCCGGTCACGGAAATGGTCACGCTCGCCGACATCGTGCGCAATCAGATTCGCATCGCCGAAGGCGAAGAACTCGGCTTTGAACAAAAAGACGTGCTGATTGTCGGGCATTCG
The DNA here is from genome assembly GCA_902805935.1 of uncultured Pyrinomonadaceae bacterium. Lineage (GTDB taxonomy): Bacteria > Acidobacteriota > Blastocatellia > Pyrinomonadales > Pyrinomonadaceae. Next base: position 21,707 of record CADCUR010000225.1, on the reverse strand, counting down.
ATCGAATGCCGCGTTAACGCCGAAGACCCGGAGAAATTTACGCCGTCGCCAGGGCGAATTACGGCTTTCAACATTCCGGGCGGACCGGGCGTGCGCGTTGACACGGCGGTTTATCCGGGCTACGTCGTGCCGCCTTTTTACGATTCGATGATTGCCAAACTTATCGTTCACGCCCGCACGCGCGAGCTGGCTATTGCCCGTATGAAACGGGCGCTTGAGATGATGGTCGTCGAAGGCATCAAGACGACGATTCCGCTTCATTTGAAAATTATGAACGACGAGCGATTTCAAGCCGGAGATTTTTCGACGAAGTTTATGGAAGAGTTCGTCTATCAAACCGACATCGGACAGGCGGCAAATTGAACCGATTGACCAATTGCCGTTTAGCGTCTAAAATTATTAATTATAAAGTTTTCGTGGTGTTCGCCCGCATTACGGGCGAAATTTCTGCGAGCAAAAGGAGAGACCATTTTACAAAGTTATGGCGACAGCAAAAGAAACAAAAGAAACAATCGTCAGCGATTACCGAACGCACGGCAGCGACACCGGTTCGTCAAACGTGCAAATCGCGCTGCTAACGCAGCGCATCAACGAATTAACCGAACACTTTAAAGTTCACAAAAAAGACAATCACTCGCGCCGCGGCTTGCTCAAAATGGTTTCGCGCCGCAGAAAACTGCTCGATTATCTCAAACGTCAGGATATTAACCAGTATCACGATATCATTCAGAAATTAGGATTAAGAAGATAGCAAAAGTCCCAAGTTTCAATTCCCAAATTCAAAGTCAAATACAGATGACTTTGGACTTGAAATTTGGGACTTATCGAATTGACTGCTTCGAGTCAATAAACATACCGGTTCTCTCGAAGAATTGGTCGGCGGTAGCTGAACGTGACAGCGCATTAAAATCCGCCGGCAAATGAGAACTACTCGCTGATGAAAATCCAAAGGCGACCATAGCTTCTTTCACGGAGTAGCTGGGTCGTCTTTTATTGTATAAGGAAGAGAAAATATGCCACAAAGAAAATACTTGAATGAAAAAATAAAATTAGGCGACAAAGATTTAATCGTGGAAACGGGGCGAGTCGCCAAACAAGCCGACGGCGCGGTCGTCGTGCGCTACGGCGACACGATGATTTTAGTAACCGCCGTCAGCGCGCGCACCGCCAAAGAAGGACTCGACTTTTTTCCGCTCACGGTCGAATACCGCGAATCATCTTATTCAGCCGGACGTATTCCGGGAAATTATTTTCGGCGCGAAGGTCGCCCGAACGAAAAGGAAGTTTTAACCTGCCGCCTCATTGACCGTCCCGTCCGTCCGCTGTTTCCTGAAGGTTATCGTTTTGAAACGCAAATCGTCGGCTCGGTGATTTCTGCCGATGCAGACAATGACCCGGATGTCATCGCTATTACGGGCGCGTCGTGCGCGATGTATCTTTCCGATATTCCGTTTGAAAACCCGATTGCAGCGGTGCGCGTCGGTTTGATAGACGGCAAATACCTTATTAATCCGACGTATGACGAACGGCGCGAATCATTGCTCAATTTGATTGTCGCGGGAACCGAAGAAGCCATCGTGATGGTCGAAGCGCAGGCAAACGAAGTCGAAGAAAAAATAATGCTCGAAGCCTTGCTGCTCGCGCACAAGGAAATCAAACGGCTGTGTCTCTGGCAGAAGGAATTGTTCAAAGCGCTCGACATTAAAAAACGCGAATTCACCGCGGCGACGCTCGACGAAGCGCACATCAGTGAAGTTGAAGACAAATACGGCGACCGAATGCGCGAAGCGCTCGACACGACCGGCAAAGACAAAATCACTTCTTACGCGGCGGTTGACGCGCTGAAAAAAGAAGTCGTCGAAAACTATGCTGACGACGAAGAAAAACGCTTGGGAGCAAGCGCGGTCTTCTCGCATCTGAAAGAAAAAATCTTTCGTGAAGATATGCTCGGCAATCGCCGTCGTCCCGACGGACGCAAATTCTCCGAAATCCGTCCTATTTCGTGCGAAGTCGGCTGGTTGCCGCGCGTTCACGGCTCGTCTCTGTTCACACGCGGCGAGACGCAGGCGATTGTTACGGCGACTTTGGGAACGAAAATGGACGAGCAGTTCACCGACGATTTGGAAAAAGGCGAAGTTAAAAAGCGTTTTATGCTGCATTACAATTTCCCGCCGTATTCGGTCGGCGAAGCGGGACGATTCGGCGGTTCGTCGCGCCGTGAGATCGGACACGGCAATCTGGCGCGCCGCGCGCTCGAAGCCGTGATGCCGTCGGAAGAAGAATTTCCGTATACGATTCGCGTCGTCTCCGAGATTACCGAATCGAACGGCTCAAGCTCGATGGCGAGCGTCTGCGGCGGCTGTCTGAGTTTGATGGATGCGGGCGTTCCTGTTAAAAAACCGGTCGCGGGCGTGGCGATGGGCTTGGTGATGGAAGGCAATCGTTACGCGATTCTGTCGGACATCGCGGGCGCCGAAGATCATTACGGCGATATGGATTTCAAAGTCACCGGAACTAGCGACGGCATCACCGCTCTGCAAATGGACATTAAAATCGGCGGCATCAACGCGATGATTTTGAGTGAAGCATTAGAGCAGGCGAAAAAAGGTCGGCTGCACATTCTCGACAAAATGCAGCAGGCGATTGACAGACCGCGCGAGGAAATTTCGCCGTATGCGCCGCGAATTATCACCATCAAAATCAACCCGGATAAAATCCGCGATGTCATCGGACCGGGCGGCAAAATGATTCGCTCGATCACCGAAGAAACCGGAGCGAAGATTGACGTTGCCGACGACGGCACGATCAACATTGCCACCGCCGACAGCGACGCGGCGCAAGCGGCTTTGGCGCGGATTCGCGCTTTAACCGCCGAAGCGGAAATTGGCGAAACGTATCTCGGTACGGTTTCCCGAATAGTTGATTTTGGCGCGTTCGTCGAAATCATTCCCGGACTCGACGGTCTACTCCACATCTCGGAGATTTCAGACCGCAGAATCCGCGACGTGCGCGACGAACTTAAAGAAGGTCAACAAATAATGGTCAAGTGCATCGGCAAGGAAGGCAACAAAATCAAACTCTCGCGTAAATCCGTTCTACAGGAAGAAAAAGCGCAGGCGCAAGAAGGTTAAAGGCAAAAGCCTAAATTCAAAAAATAGAAAGCAGAAGTTGGTGTTTAACTCTAACTTCTGCTTTCTATTTTTAAATAAAATTCTACAAAAAACTTTGAAAGAATCCTGGAAATCAATCTTCATTGTAACTTCTACCCACTAGAATGACTAACAAAATCAATGATTTAAAGTCAAAATCGTGGGGAGTATGACAAATAATGATTGCAATTTTTCTAGTTTTTGGTATAGTTGGGCAAATTGCATTGAGTAAAAAAGCTATTAGTATCTCTCCCACTGATGCGTGTCATTTGTGTTTACGCGCAATTAAAAATAGGTAAGGAAAAAGATGATGAAAAACTTAAAAGTTAGATTTTTTCTATCCGCACTCACATTATATTCGATAATGGCGGCGGCAAATTCGGCAACCGCTGCGCCCGTCTATTTTAACGAAGTGGTGCAGGTAGTCAACGCCAAACCGGGCAAAGCTGGCACGGGCGGTTTCGCGCAGCTACGATTGGCAGATGACGACCTCGTTTTGACGGACGACGATAAGAAAAAGAACGCGTCGCCAATCCAAGACGACCGCGTAATTACAGAAACGCGCAGTGAAATTGTCGAAGAGGAAGTTTGCGATTGCGAAAATCCGCTGCCGCCGGTGATAGCCGCCGCTTTTCCTTATTGGACGTTAGGCTTTGCGGCTGTTCCGCTCGCGTTTTTAGTTCCGCCGGGCGACGACGACAACGAATCGCCAACCACGTCGACACCGCCAACGACTCCGACACCGACGACTCCAGCGCCGCCAGCGCCGGTGCCTGAGCCGATGACGATTATATTGTTCGGGACGGGGCTTGCCAGTATCGGAATGGCGGCGCGTCGCCGATTCGGTAAGAAGACCGATGAAGAAAACGAGGCGTAAAATAAAAGCCGAAGATGAGAGCGTTCGACCAAACGTTTGAAATGCTTTCGTTCATTTTTGCGGTAAAAATCCGGGCGCGAAATTATTCCGCCTTTTTCACGAAAGATTTTTGAGGATAAAAGAGATGCGAAATATCAGATACAATTTATTATTCGTATTTGGGCTGCTGCTCACATTCGGTTTGACGACCGCCACCGCTGTCGCCCAAAATGGCGGGCGACCCAAAAATACGGGAACGCTGACGGTAAAGACCTCGCCGGTCGCTTATCCGGTCAAAGTCAATAATCAACTTCTCGGAATGAGCGGCGTTAATACCCCGGCAGAGTTTTATTTGCCGCCCGGCACGCACCAACTCGTCGTCGAAGGACCGAACGGCAGAAACTTTTCAAAAGAAATCGAAATCAGAAAAGACGTGAAAAACTGCGTCTGTCTGAAAATCGTCGAAGAAGTAACGACTAAAGCCTGTCCATACAACATCAGAGTTGACGGACCCGAACGAGTGATGGAAGGCGATTTGATAACTTTCGCCTCGACCAATTTAGTAACTGCGGGCGCGATTCCGGTCAATTACAATTGGACGGTCTCGCCGAACAATCTGAACATCACGAACGGACTCGGAACGTCTTCGATTACGGTTGACACGAAAGGATTGGGCGGGCAAACCATCACCGCCGACCTCGACGTAAACGACGGCGTTTATGACGCGGCTTGCCGTCAGAGAATTTCCGTTCCGACCGTTGTCGAAAAATTGCCGCCGCCGCCGGGACCGCGCCGTTTCGACGAATTCGAGTCGAGTTCATTTGACGACGACAAAGCCAGACTCGACGCCTTCGCCATCGAACTGCAAAACAATCCCGATGCGCAGGGCTACATCGTTTTGTATCAAGGCACTGACAAAGAGAGTATGCGAAGCAGAAAAGTTGATGTTCTGAGCAAGCGGACTTTGGATTATCTAGTCCAGGCTCGCGGTGTTGACCCGCGCCGCATCCAAATCGTCACTTGGGGAGACAGAACGAAAACCACCTACGATTTATGGGTTGTTCCGCCAGGCGCGCAACCGCCGGTGCCAAAAGAATAAAAAAGCGAAATTATTATAAAGAGGACGGCTTCGGTCGTCCTTTTTGCTTTAAAGCCGACTTTACCAAACGCCTTTAACCATTTACCATTGATTTTTTACAAAATTATGGCAGCACCGAATATCGAAACAATCGTCTCTTTATCAAAACGACGCGGATTCGTTTTTCCCGCCTCGGACATTTACGGCGGACTTGGCAGCAGTTGGGATTACGGCTCGCTCGGCGCGGAATTGGCGAACAACATCAAACAATCGTGGTGGCGCTGGCTCGTTCACGAACGCGATGACATCGAAGGTCTCGATTCTTCGATTATCCAGAATCGTTTGGTGTGGAAATATAGCGGACACGAAACGACATTTAGTGACCCGTTAGTTGACTGCCGGAACTGTAAAGCAAGACTCAGGCAAGACAAACTCGAACTTAAACGTTCTGAAAGCGGAATCACGATTGGAGAATCGAAGCCCGAATATGTTTGTCCGAATTGCGGCTCAAGCGATTTCACCGAACCGCGCGATTTTAATTTAATGTTTCGCACAACAGTGGGCGCGGCGTCGAGCGACGAAGATGAAAGCGCGTTAGCTTATCTTCGCCCTGAAACAGCGCAGGGAATTTTCATTAATTTCAAAAACGTTTTAGATAGTTCGCGCCGCAAACTACCGTTCGGCATCGCGCAGATCGGCAAAGCGTTTCGCAACGAAATAACGCCCGGCAATTTTATTTTCCGCACGCGCGAATTTGAGCAGATGGAAATGGAATATTTCTGTCGACCGGAAGATGCGCCACGTATTCATCAGGAGTTTATAGATGAGTTTCAAAAATGGTTTTACTCTTTAGGAATTTCCGCCGCAAATCTGAAACTATATGAACAAACAGCAGAAGAACTCGCCCATTACGCCGCACGGACGGTTGATATTTTGTACCGCTTTTTTCCAGAACGTGACGACGAAAAAAGGCAATTTGATGAGTTGATGGGAATAGCTAATCGCACCGATTTCGATTTGAAAACACACTCGAAAAAGCCTGAAGACTCAGAAGGTAGGCGATTAAATCCCGATTCGCAAGAGGATTTATCGTATTTCGACGAAGCGACGAAACAGCGTTTTTACCCGTATGTCATCGAACCGGCGGTCGGCGTGAACCGAACCTTACTGGCGATTCTAATGGACGCTTACACGGAGAAGACAAACGAGAAAGGCGAGACGCGCGTGATTCTAAAATTAAAATCTGAACTCGCTCCCGTTAAAGTCGCCGTTCTGCCGCTGGCGAAAAACAAACCGGAAATCGTGGCGATGGCGAAAGACTTGAAACGACAATTGTTGCCGGCAATGCGCACCGTTTACGACGACACGGGCGGCATCGGAAAACTTTACGCCCGGCAAGACGAAATCGGCACGCCGTTCTGCGTCACTGTTGACCACGAATCTCTGGAAGACAACCGCGTCACCGTGCGCGACCGCGACACCTGGGAGCAGGAACGGATTGCGATCGCGGATTTGAAAGAATACTTGATGCGAAAATTGTATGTTTGAAAACAAAGCCGGAAAGTGGAGTTGAATTTGCCAGAAAAAATCAAGAAACTTGCTCGAATCGTCAAACAAAACGGCGGTCGGGCAATGCTCGTCGGCGGCTGCGTGCGCGATGCGCTGATGGGCATCGCGCCAAAAGATTTCGATATTGAGGTTTATGGAATCGAGCCGCAGAAGCTGCGCGAGATTTTAGATTCGTTCGGCAAAGTTGACGCCGTCGGCGAAGCGTTTACGGTTTACAAAATCGGACAAGATTTGGATGTCGCGCTGCCGCGTCGGGAAAGAAAAATCGGGCGCGGGCATAAAGGTTTCGTCGTCGAAGGCGATAAAGATATGTCGTTTGAAAAGGCGGCAAAGCGTCGTGATTTTACAATTAACGCGATTTTGCAGGATGCGCTGACCGGAGAAATCGTTGACGTTTTCGGCGGGCGCGAAGATGTTAAAAATAAAATTCTGCGCGTCGTCTCAAAAGAAACTTTCGCCGAAGATTCCTTAAGAGTTCTGCGAGCCGCGCAATTTGCCGCGCGTTTTGAATTTGAGATTGATGCGGAGACCGCCGAGATTTGCCGCTCGATTGATTTGACCGATTTGCCGAAAGAAAGGATTTGGGGCGAAATTGAAAAAATGCTTTTGAAAGCCAGAAAGCCTTCAATCGGATTGCAATGGTTGTATGATTTGGGCGCGGTCGAACAGCTTTTTCCCGAAATGAAAGCGCTGGTCGGCGTTCCGCAAGAATCAGAATGGCATCCCGAGGGACCGGTTGACATCCATACTTTACTGGTTGTTGACCGCGCCGCCGAATTGATTGACGATTTGCCGTATGCGAAGAAAGTTACCGTGATGCTCGGCGCGCTCTGTCACGATTTCGGCAAACCGGCGACGACCAAGTTTTTCGACGGTCGCTGGCGTTCGCACGCGCACGACGAAGCCGGCATTGAACCGACCGTTTCCTTTCTCGATAAACTTGGAATTTACACTTTAGACGGCTACGACGCGCGCGGGCAGATTATCCAACTCGTTCGTTATCATTTGAAACCGGGCGAATTTTACAAAGCCAGACCGGGCGACGGCGCGTTCCGCCGTTTGGCGCGCAAGGTCGAGCCGGATTTGCTATACCGCGTTTCGCGCGCCGACACGCTCGGCAGAAACGCCGATTGGATTCCGCCGGAAAAATGGTTTGACGCGAAACCGCAAGAATGGTTTATCGCGCGGGCGCGTGAATTGGCAATCGAGGTCGAAGCGCCGAAAGGAATTTTGATGGGGCGTCATTTGCTTGAATTGGGATTGGAAAAAGGTCCGCGAGTCGGTGAAATTATAAAAGCGGTTTACGAAATGCAGCTCGACGGCACGGTGACGAATTTAGACGAGGCGATTCGGGAAGCAAAATCTCTAATAGCAAAATCCGCCGCCGATTAACCGCTCGGCGAAAGGCATTTTAAAGACTCAAACTGCGTCAACGCGCTGTATCTCGACGGATTCGTGTCGCGCTGGTATTTGCCCGCGCAGCGAATCGAACGGCTCGACGGCGATTTCGGCGTGATCGTCGCCGTCGCTGAATAATTCGGACGTCGGGCGCGAAAGAAAAATCAAGCGGCTTAGAAACAAAAATACGCGATTATGTATTTTGTGCGTCTCGTCCGCCGCAAGAAAATACGAATGAATGTTGATTGATTTAACGCCGCTCAAAATCTCACGCGATTATCGCTATCTATTTTTCGGTCAGCTCGTCTCGTTTTTCGGCTCGATGATGTCGTTCGTCGTCGTGCCGATTCAAATGTATCAACTGACCGAATCAACTTTAATGGTCGGGTTAATCGGCATCGCGGAATTCGTCCCGATGTTCGTTCTGGCGTTCATCGGCGGCGCATTGGCGGATGCGGTTGACCGCCGGAAAATGCTGCGGTTGACCGAAGTCGGGCAGACGATTGTGACGGCGATTTTGTTGGGGAATTCTTTGTTGCCGCGCCCGCAAATTTGGGTTTTGTTCGTCTGCGTCGGCATTCACGCCGGACTCGCCGGGCTGCAGCGTCCGTCGTTTGAAGCTTTAATTCCGCGCATCGTGCCGCTCGAATATATGTCGGCGGTCTCGGCGCTGAATTCGATTCGCTATAACGTCGGCGCGATTCTCAGCCCGATTATCGCCGGTTTTATCGTAACGGGTTTCGGCGCGAGCATCGCCTACGCGATTGACTTAATTACTTTTATCGCGTCATTAGTCGCGGTTTGGCTGATCAGCGCGGTGCCGCCTGCACCCGATGCCGACCAGCCGAGCTTTGAATCTATTAAAAAAGGTTTCCGTTACGCATTAAGCCGCCAAGAACTTTTGGGAACTTACCTGATTGACATCAACGCGATGCTTTTCGGAATGCCGATTGCGCTTTTTCCCGCCATCGCCGCGACGTATGGCGGGGCATCGGTCGGCTTTTTATTTTCGGCAATAGCCGTCGGAGCATTAATCGCCGGTTTGACTTCCGGTTGGGCGAAACGCGTTCATCGTCACGGTTTAGCGATTATTTTGGCGGCGGGTTTGTGGGGCGCGGCGATAATCTTTTTCGGTCTGGCGAACAATCTCTGGCTCGCGCTTTTCTTTTTGGGCGCGGCGGGATTTTTCGATATGATCAGCGGCATTTTCCGCATGACCGTTTGGAATCAAACGATTCCGACGCATTTTCGCGGGCGGCTCGCGGGAATCGAAATGATAAGCTATCTGACGGGACCGATGCTCGGCAACGCCGAAGCCGGAATCGTCGCGCATTTCTTCAGCGTGAAAACTTCGATAATTTCCGGCGGCATTTTAACGATCCTCGGAACGATTGTGTTGGCGATTCTGCTGCCGAAGTTTATCGCTTATGATGGACGCGAAGGCTTAAAGCGAAAAGAATTAGAAGAAGCGGAAAGAAACAATTTGTTAGCGGAAAATTAAAATCATGCCTTTAATCAAAAAAAGACAGCTCGAAGTTTGGGCGCAACTGAGCGGCGAAGAACGCGAACGGTTTCTTGAATCGCTGCCCGCCACCAAAGAGCAAATCGAAGATTTGTTCGATTATTTAGACCGGCGTTTGCAGGACGAACCGTGCGTTCACAATCTTCGGTTTACGATGCAGTTTTTGATGGAAAGGCGTTTGGATATGCCGCGCGTGATGAGTTGGCTCAACGAAAACGGCGGCTACTGCGACTGTGAAGTTTTGCAGAATATCGAAACGAAATGGTTCGAGGCGTTTGCTGAGGAATAAAGAATTTACTCAAAACATTCCAGATATTTCACTCCCGCGCCCGTATTAAAAATTACAACCATTTCGTTTTCTTTAACCGAATCCTGTTCAATCAACTCGCACAAAGCCGGCAGACACGCCGCGCCTTCGGGTGCGCAAAACAAACCTTCCGCCGCGCCGATTTCTTTGACGGCACTGATTAAATCTTCATCGCTGACGGCAACGGCGGTTCCGTCTGATTTTCTTAAAGCGTCCAGAATTAAAAAATCGCCGATGGCTTTCGGCACGCGCAAACCGGAAGCAACAGTAGCGGCATTCGGAAATTCGGCGGCAAAAACTTCGCCTTCGTGAAACGCTTTCACAATCGGCGCGCAGCCGATTGATTGGACGGAAACCATTCGCGGTCGCCTCGAATCTATCCAGCCCATTGCCTCCATTTCGTCGAACGCTTTCCACATTCCGATTAAACCCGTTCCGCCGCCGGTCGGATATAAAATCACGTCGGGCAAAGTCCAATCGAATTGTTCGGCGAGTTCGTAGCCCATCGTCTTTTTGCCTTCGACGCGATACGGTTCTTTTAAGGTGGACACATCAAACCATCCTTCCGCGTCTTTGCGTTCGGCGACGATTTTTCCGCAATCGGTTATAAGACCGTCAATCAAAGTGACGTTCGCTCCCGTCTGCTCGCATTCGATAATGTTCGCTCGCGGCGTATCTTTCGGCATAAATAGAAAAGTTTCCATTCCGGCACGCGAAGCGTAAGCCGCTAATGCGCCCGCCGCGTTTCCCGCCGACGGCGCGGCGACCTTTTTCACGCCCAGCTCTTTCGCCATCGAAACCGCCGCCGACATTCCGCGCGCTTTGAAACTCTGCGTCGGATTCGTGGATTCGTCTTTGATATAAAGATTGAGTTTAATCGGCAAAGTTGCAGCGAGCTTTTCGGCTTTAAAGAGCGGCGTGAAGCCTTCGCCAAGCGAAACGACGTTTTCCGCCTGTTCGACCGGCAAAACTTCTGCGTAACGCCAGAGATTTTCCGGGCGCGTTTTGAGCGATTCTTTCGTCAAAGTTTCGGCGGCTTTTGTTAAATCGTAGCGCGCGAGCAGCGGCTTGCCGCATTCGATGCAGAGATTTTGTAAAACATTGGCTTCGTGTTCCTTGTGGCAATTGCCGCATTCGAGATGTGTGACGTTCATAAATTATAAAGATAAGCGAAATCGAAAAGTTTAGCTACGAACGGACGCAAAAAAACACGAGATATTTATCATTTGATAATTTTCGTGTTTTTCTGCGCGTATCTGCTGGCGGCTGTGTATTATTTTTTCAAAAGCGGCTGCAATGCCTTATAAACATTCGCCATCAGAACTTTCGCGCCTTCGGCGTTCGGGTGAATGCCGTCGCCCTGATTGAGTTTCGGGTCGAGAGCGATGCCTTCGAGAACGAACGGCAGAAATTCGACTTTATTGGCGGTCGCTAAATCCGGGAACGCCGTCACAAATTGGCGCTGATACTGGGCGCCCATCGTCGGCGGGGCAAGCATTCCGCACAGCAGAACTTCGACGTTTTTCGCTTTGGCTTTTTTTATTATGCGGTCAAGATTCTCTTTCATTTTCGCTACCGGCAAGCCGCGCAAAAGGTCGTTCGCGCCGAGTTCGAGTATTAAAATCCGCACGTTTTCCTGTTCCAAAACCCAATCAATCCGTTCCAATCCGCCCAAGCTGGTTTCGCCGGAAACGCCCGCGTTGACGACTTCATAATCGTAACCGTCGGCTCGCAGGCGTTCCTGCAAAAGATACGGATACGATTCTTTTTCCGCCAACCCGAAACCAGCCGTCAGGCTATCGCCAAAGGCAACAATTTTTGGCTTGTCCGACACGATTTGCACCGGCGGCTTTTTCTCTGTTCGTTTGTTCGTTTGCTGTTCGGCGACGGATACGCCGCACGCCGTAAAAACAACCGCCGCTGAAATAAAACATAAAATTGATGCCGCCCGAATAAGTTGTAACATATTTTTGAATGGAAACTTATAAAATCAATACACGGTTTTTGATGCAATTCCCCACGAACTTGTTAGCCGGTTTTTGAAAAGTTATGATTAATTTTTGCAGTTCGAGCGAGGAAATGTCTAACTTGAAAATGAGTATCAAAACAAATTGGTCGGATTATGACGCGGGTTATTCCGTCGGCACGGTCGGCGCGGACGGCGGAGCAATCGTGCGCGACGAAGAACACGAATCGGGCGCGCGTATTACGCTGGAAGAAGAAGGCAGTTCCGCGCCGTTCGCCGTCACATGCGGAGTTTACGGCTGGATGCTGCACACGCGTTATTTCTCTGAGGAATCCGAAGCCGATGACGAATACGACCGGATGAAAAACGAATTGGATGAAATCCTCGAATCAATTCCGGCTGAGAAAGAAAATTTGGACGAAGAAACCGAAAACGAAATCTGGGAAAAAATCGAACTGTTCGTAGAAAAGTATCCTTAATTTTATGATCGAATTAAACAGCGTGACGAAAGTCGTGCGCTCGGGCACAGAAGATTTGACAATTTTAGATGCGGTTTCGATCACGATTCCAGACGGCGAATTCGTCGCCGTGACAGGCGCCTCCGGCAGCGGAAAATCAACCTTGCTCGGGTTAATCGCCGGACTCGACGCGCCGACTTCAGGCGACATCACGATTGACGGCGACAGCGTAACCGCGATGACGGAAGACGACTTAGCCGAATTGAGAAGCCGAAAAATCGGCTTTATCTTTCAATCGTTTCACTTGATTCCGAGCCTGACGGCGTTTGAAAACGTGTTGATTCCGATGGAGATTTTGGGTTTGAAAGATGCGAAGCAGCGCGCGCGCGAATTATTAATTGACGTTGATTTAACCAATCGCGGTCATCATTATCCGACCGAGCTTTCCGGCGGCGAACAGCAGCGCATCGCCATTGCCCGTGCGTTTGCCAACCAGCCGAAAATCCTTCTGGCGGACGAACCGACCGGCAATCTCGATTCGCGCAACGGCTCGCACATTTTTGACTTGATGACCGATTTGCATTCAAAAAATAACATCACTTTGATTTTGGTCACGCACGACCAGTTTTTAGCCGAACGAGCGCAGCGGCAAATCATCTTAAAAGACGGGCGCGTTTTAAGTGATGAAAAGAAAGTCCAACTGCAGATAAACACAGATTGACACAGATGCTTTTTTGGATTTTGTCTGTGTCAATCTGTGTTTACCTGCGGTTTCAAGTTTTTTATGAACTTTATATTCAATTTAACCGCTCGTGAAATTCGCTCGTCGTGGCGGCGGCTTTTATTTTTCTTTCTCTGCATTGCCATCGGCGTCGGCTCAATCGTCGCCTTGCGTTCGCTGATTCAAAACTTAAACAAAGCGGTTGGCGGCGATGCGCGCGAACTGCTTACCGCCGATTTGGTGGTCAATTCGACAAATGATTTTTCGCCGACTGTTATCGAGAAAATCGAAGCGGCGATTAGCGCGTCGAACATCGTCGAAGCCCGCAACGAAGCGATTGAAACTTCGGCGATGGCGCGACCCGTTGACGCTTCAAATCAAACGTTCAGCTTTATCGAACTGAAAGGCGTCGAGCCGCCGTTTCCGCTGGTCGGGACGTTCACGATGACCGGCGGCGGACAATTTGATTATCGTTTATTGGAAAATCGCGGCGCGGTCGTCGCTCCCGTTCTTCTCGAAAAATTGAATTTAAAGATCGGCGATAAAATTCGCGTCGGCGAGGCGGATTTTGAAATTCGCGCCACCTTCGACCGCGAACCGGGCGGCGGCGCGGGCGGTTTCCGTCTCGGCTCGCGCGTTTTTATAGAGAAAAAAGCGTTTGACGAGGCGGGCATCACGCGAACCGGCGGACGTATCAGAAGACGAATCCTTTATCGCACGTCGGACAATCCGAACGAGTTAATAAAAAGTTTGCGCGACGCGCTCAAAGGCACGACCGTCACCGTGCAGTCTTACCGCGAAACGCAGGAAAACTTAAACGCGCAATTCGAGCGCACGGAAAATTATCTTTCATTAACCGGACTGCTGATTTTGGTTTTGGGCGGCGTCGGCGTGTGGAATGTGGCGCGTGTTTTCGTCGAGCAGAAGCGCAAAACCATCGCCGTTTTGAAATGTCTCGGCGCGGGCGGAACGCAGGTTATCGCGGTTTATCTGATGCAGATTTTAACGCTCGGTTTAATCGGCAGTCTGTTCGGCGTGTTGCTGGCGCAAATCTTTTTATGGTTCGCGCGCTGGAGATTTGCCGACGCGCTGCCCGAAGCGATGAGTTACGCCGTGCATTTTTCGACCGCCTGGCAGGGCGTTCTTTTGGGCGTTTTAATCTCGCTTCTTTTCTCCGCGCTGCCGCTTCTGCAAGTCCGCACGATCAAACCGAATCTGCTGCTGCGCGATGAAGCGGGCGAAAAGATGCGCCGTCTCGATTGGACGAAATGGACGTTCGGCGCGGTGTCTTTGGCAGGTTTGCTCGGCGTGGCGGCGTGGCAAGCCGGGTCATTGAAAGTCGGCGCGATTTTTCTCGCCGGTCTCGGCACGACATCTGTGGTTTTGTATCTTGCCGCAATCGTTTTGACAAAACTGCTTCGGCGGCTGAGAAACTTCGGCTCGTTCTCGGTCGCGCAAGCCGTCAATTCGCTGTATCGTCCCGGCAATCAAACGCGCATCATTTTATTAGCCGTCGGCTTGGGCGCGTTCGTCGTTCTCGCCGTGCAGTCTTTGCAGGCGAATCTAATTCGGGAATTTGATTTCACGCGCAACCAGACTTTGCCGAGCTTGTTTTTTATAGACATTCAAAAAAGCCAGATTGACCGATTGAAAACAATCGTCGAAACGGCGACGAGCGAAGCGGTGCAAATCGTGCCGACGATTCGCGCGCGCGTCGCGCTCGTCAACGGCGAGCCGTTCGATTTTTCAAGGAGTGAAGTGCGCGAGCGGCAAGGACAAATCGGGCGCGAATTCGCCGTCACATACCGCCCGAATCTGGATGAAAACGAAACCGTCGTCGCGGGCGAATGGTGGAACACGGCGACAAATTCGGATGAAACGGAAGTTTCGATTGAAGAGGGAATCGCCCGCGCTTTAGGCGTCGCGGTCAGCGATTGGGTGACGTTCGACATTTCCGGCAGAAAAATAAACGCGCGCGTGGCAAGCCTTCGCAAACTCGATTTGCGAAACACGCGCACGGCGTTCATCTTCGTGTTTCGACCGGGAACTTTAGAAAAAGCGCCGCAGACTTTCGTCGCCACCGTTTTGAAAAGAATTCCCGAAACCGAACGCGCCCGGCTGCAGCGAAGCGTCATTGACGAATTCCCGAACGTCCAAATCTTCGATGTCGCCGAAGTCGTCGTCGCCGTGCAGAAGCTCGTCAACAATTTCGTGCTGGCAATATCTTTTGTCGGCAGTTTCGTGATTTTAAGCGGAATGCTGATTCTGATCGGCTCAATCGCGCTGACGAAATCGCAGCGGATTTACGAAAATGCGATTTTAAAAACGTTGGGAGCGAAGCGCGCGACTTTAGCCGCGATTCTTTTCGCCGAATACGGACTTTTGGGAGTTTTGGCGGGCGTCATCGGCGCGGGTTTCGCCACGCTTTTATCGTTCGCCGCTTCAAAATATGTTTTTTTAATTGATTGGGAATTCGACGCGAGGTTAACCATTCTCGGCGTTTTGATCACCGCTGCGCTCGTGATGATCGTCGGCGCCGTCGCCAGCTTCGACGTGCTGTTTAGAAAACCGCTCGCTATTTTGCGCTCGCAATAAATGCGACGATGAAAGCGCAACCGAAACAGAACAAGTGAAGGCAATACGAAATGAACAAAGCGAAATTTTCAAAAGCGGACTTGACCGTTTTATTCAAACGCGAATTCTCCGGCTAGTTTCCAAGGACCGTTCAAATAATGCCAAAGCTCAATGCCGATACCCGCGCCGTCTCTGCTCGTCCAATTTGCCGACAGCTCTTCGAATAAACGACGTGCCGCTTCGGGCGCGACTTTGTTTTGCACGGTGATGTGCGGTTTGAATTTCTGGCGGTCTTGAGCGGTCAGCCAATCGTTCCATTTGTTTTTCAACTCATTGCGCAGACTGTCTAATTCCGCCGATTCGATTTCGATTGCCGAGCCTCGTCCAAGAAAACGCCAACGGGAAAAAAGCAGCGGAAAACTTTTATGGCGGCGACACAAATGATTTAAATCCGTTTCGATTTGTTCTCTCCGGCTGCCCGGCAAATTATGAAACAGCGTGACGTGCGCCGATAAAAAATTGCGTTCGGCGGGAAAATGTTTTCGCCGCAGCGCGTCAAAAAAAGCGAACGATTCAGCGTCGAGTTTCAAAGTCAGAATCAGCGGCGCAAAAGTCGTGTCGGAATTGTTCATATAAAATTTGTCGCTAAAAAATGAATTCTTTATTAATTAAATTCTCGTCCAGCCTATCAAATACGGGAAGGTGAAATCTACAAATTAAACGGGCGTTTGATAAACTAAATTCAGTTTGTAAGCGATACCGAGAAAAGGGAAATCAAATAGAAATGAATCTTGAAGGAAAAACCGTATTAATCGTCGGCGCCTCGCGCGGCATCGGACTGGCGTCGGCTGAACTGTTTTCAAAAGCCGGCGCGAACGTCGTCATCAACGCGCGCAATGAATCGCAGTTGATGGAAGCCGAGTATCAATTAAACGCCGGCGGCAGCGCGGAAGTCCTCGCGCTCGCCGCCGACGCTTCAATCGAAGCAGACGTAAAGAGGTTAATTGACGAATCAATCAGCCGATTCGGTGCGATTGATTATCTCGTCCACGCGGCGGGCGCCGGCGTCCTAAAGCCGTTCGGCGAATTGACGAGTGAAGATTTGGATAATTTATTAACCGCGAACGTCAAAACCGCGTTCAATGTTTTGCAAGCCGTTCTGCCGAAAATGGCGGAAAAGAAATTCGGGCGCGTCGTAGCGATTCCCGGCATTTTAGGCAAAGCCCCGATGATGCAAGCCGCCGCCTATTGCGCGGCGAAATACGCGCTGACCGGAATGATTAAATGTCTCGCGCAGGAATATAAACGTTTCGGCATTCGCTTTTCTTTAATGCACTTCGGCGGCGTTGATTCAAACTTCTGGGACGACATCACGATGAAGGTCCAGCGCGACAAAATGCTGTCCATTGAAGCGGCGGCAAACGCCGTCTTTTTCGCCTCGACGCAAGAGGGCGAAGGCGTAATGGCGGAAGTCGTTTTGATGCCGGAAAATCATCAATTAGTTTAGAAGGTTTTAGCCACAAATAGACGCGAAATGGCACAAAAAATTGTTGTGTTTACAAAGGATTTTCTATAATGTTGAACAGTTGGAAATCCTCGTTTTTAGAGAAGTGAAATTATGCGTCGAACACTCTTTTATTTATCGGTTGCGCTGTTGGCTTTCGGGATTGGTTCATTTGTTGTTTTTAAGTTTTATTTGAAAACTGAAAATACTTCCGTAATCGTTTGAGAGAACAGTCAAACAAATTTTCCTGTGGGTTTCGGTTTTGCAAGCGGAAACAGCATCAAAAAACAGATTGAGACGCAAGGTCAAACTCCGCCAACGCCAAAAAAGAAGGTAACTGATTTTAGTTGCAAAGACAGATTATTTATTGCCGTTTTGAACGACTTGAAAAGAGAAAAAGATTCTGCGGAGAATGCTAAATTTTATCTAAACGAACCTGAAAATTTCTCAAGTTGTCGAGACATTTTGTTTATTGAGCAGTCGGTTGACTTAAACAGCGACGGAAAAAAAGAGTTTGTCGTGCGTGGTAAAAATTGGTTTCTCTGCGGCGCGACGGGAAACTGCTCGACTTGGATTTACGAAAGAATTGGAAACAGATATAAAAAACTTTTAGATGCGGGCGGCGAAACTCTGGAAGTGAAAAAGAATTCAACCAGCGGTTATAGAAATATATTCATTAAAATTCATGATTCCTGTTGCTCATCGTATCTTGAGACTTATAAATTTAACGGCGCAAAATATAAAGAAAGCAATTGTTTGTTTGAAGATTACGGAATAACAGGCGAAAGAAATGTAATGACTTGCGCCGAAAAAACAAAACAAAGCCAAGAACAGTTGCGCGAAAGTGAATCAAAATTAAAGAATCAATAGTTAAATAAGTTGGAAAAATCCTCATTATTTGTTAGCCTTAACGTTGATTTATTGCATCAAAAACCAAAAATTTTATTCAGCTTTCTATATTAAAACATTATGTTCAGTGATAATTTCCGTCGCGGCGAAGGTAAGAGCAAGGGAAAGACCGGCTCGAAAGCGGCGTCGAAGCTTGCCGACATTGGTTGGAAGGCGTTTCAGGCGGTTAATAAAACTTTGCCCGAAGGCGAATCTATCAAGCCGAATTGGGCAGCAGAGCCTTTGTTGAAATCGTATGAGCGCACCGCGCCGCCTCTCGGGTTTCCGCGCGAAACCGATTCGCTTTGCCCGACGTGCGTTAAAAACGTGCGTAACGGCGTGATTGATAAAACGATTCCGCTTGAGATTTTGATGAACTCGCATCCGGGCGAAATCAAGGCGCAAATTTTAGAAGAAAACGGTCAGGTGATTATGCGAAAAACCTGTCCGACGCACGGCGATTTTGAAGATGTAATGGCGACGGACGCGAAATTTTTAGAGCGCATCGAATCACTTTTTTACGGGCGCGACTTCAAAGCGGCGGAAGACAAGCACGTTCATCATCACGGAACATCGGATATAAAATTCGGGCGCGGCGCGGTGTTGACCGTTGATTTGACGAACCGCTGCAATATGATGTGCAATCCGTGTTTTATGGACGCGAACCAGGTCGGCTATGTCCACGAACCGACGTTTGAAGACACGAAACAGATTTTAGACAATGCAATTTCGTTCAAGCCCCGCCGCCAAATCATTATTTTATTTTCGGGCGGCGAACCGACGATTGCGCCGCACTTTCTAGAATCAGTTGCTTATGCAAAGAAGATTGGATTTTATAGGATTTTGGCGGCGACGAACGGCATTCGTTACGCCGAAGACATCGAGTTTTGCAAAGCCGCGAAAGCTGCCGGACAACACGGCGTTTACCTGCAATTCGACGGAACTTCTGAGGAGAAAAATAAACATCGCGGCGTCGGAAATTTGTTCGACGTAAAACTCAAAGCGATTGAAAATCTCGCGTCGGTCGGCATTAAAGTTACGTTGGTCACGACGATTGTTAATACTATAAATAATGACGCCATCGGCGACATCGTGAAATTCGCCGCGCAGAACATTGATAAGGTTCAGACGATTGCTTTTCAGCCGGTTTCGTTCACGGGGCGAGACGAAGACGTTCCCGACGATGTGCGAATTCAGCAGCGTTATACTTTGGCGGGAATGACGCACGATTTGAAAAATCAATTAGATGGAACATTGCAACCGCTGCGCGATTGGTTTCCGCTTTCGAGTTATTCGGCTTTTACGAGCGTGATGGATATGCTGCAAGGCGCGGACGCGCCGTGGGGCTGGTCGTCGTGCAACTGTCATCCGAACTGCGGAATTTTCACATTGATTGTCGTTAATAAAAACACGGGCGCGATGACTTCGCTTTTCGATTTTTTCAACTACGAACAGTTTATGAAAGATGTCGCCACAATTACCGACACGGCGCGCGGCAAAAAGTTGACGATGGCGCAATTGGGAATGGCGATTATGCGAAATTACGACGCATCGAAAGCGCCCGAGGGCTTTCCGGTGTCGCAGATTTTGAATCTTTTCAAACCGTCGTCGGCTGATTCAAATTCAGACCGCAACGATAGAATGAAAGCGCAACCGAAAGACGATTCGGAAGATATGTGGCGCGTTCTGTGCGTCGAAGGAATGTGGTTTCAGGATTTGTTCAACTACGATTTCCGCCGTACCGAAATGTGCGTTATTCCATACGGCACGCAGGAAGGCGAGATTTCGTTTTGTGCCTATAACACGGGCGTCGGCTGGCGGCAGATCGTCGAAGAAATGAACAAAACCGCTTCCTTAGCCGAGTGGTATAAAGAGAACGGACGCCACGACGTTTACGCCAAAGGCAAAGCCGTTCCGAATATCGCTAAAACGCGCAGTTTGAGTTTGCCGGTAATTGCGAAAGTCTTAGCGGAAGATTTGGACAAGGCGGCGGTTACGCCGTATCTGGTCGAAGAGGGAGAACACGAAACTATCGGAGTTTAATAAAAATAAACGAACAAAACGAGATAAATAATTATGCCGGACGAAAGAGACGTGGCTCAAGACAAAAGAGCTTTAGAGCAAAATGAAAGAGAAGGAACAACCGCCGAAATGGAAGGCAGCATCCTGAACACGCGCCGCAGCCGGGACAGAAAACGCCGCAGGAAGATTTGGTTGATAAAGACGCTATTGATGAAAGCGGCAATTCAACTCACGACGACGGAAAAGATGAAAACGACGCCAAGTAGTTTTCACATTGAATAAAGAAAAGCGGTCGGGTTTTGCAAAACCCGACCGCTTTTTTGTTTTATAAAATCCCCATAAATTATCAAAAAAATTGAGGCTAAAAAGCCTGCTTCGGCAAATTAGTTTTCGCCGCGCCGCAGCGCAACGCCCGTTCGCGCGCCGGTCATTTTCTCGTCGGCGAAAACCGCTGTGCCGTTAACGTAAACGCTGCTGATTCCGATTGGATATTGATGCGGATTTTCAAACGTTGCGCGGTCGGCAATGCGAGTTTCGTCAAAAATTACGAAATCGGCGGCGAATCCTTCCCGAATCAATCCGCGATTCCGCAAGCCGAACGTTTGCGCGGGCAGCGAGGTCATTTTCCGAATCGCGTCTTCGAGCGGCAAAAGTTTCAGTTCGCGCACGTAGCGACCGAGAACTCGGACGTTGTTTCCGTAGCCGCGCGGATGCGGAACGCCTTCGCCGAATTGCCGCACGCCGCTGTCCGAAGCAATCATCGTGAAGGGTTCGCGCATAATGCTCTGCACGTCCGTTTCATCCATTTTGTGATAAACCATCTGCGCGCCGCCTGCCGCATACATTTCCAAAATCTGTTCGATCTGAGCGTCGAGTTTGTCTTTGCCTTTAGCGCGCTTTGTGATTTCCTTGATGTTCAAACCGTTATATTCTTTATTCGCCGCGTAAGTTGCGACATTGGCGTAAGAGAAATCTTTGAACTTGCTGTCTTTGAGTGTTTTCTTGATTTCATTAACGATTTTTTCGCGCGTCGTGCTGTCGGCGAGTCGTTTCTTGCCTTCCTCGCGTCCGCCTGCCAAAGCCCAACCCGGCAGAATCGTGTCAAGCGAAGTCGAAGACGCCGTGTAAGCGTATTGGTCAACCGTGACGACCAGACCTTTTTCACGCGCCGCGCGAACCAAGCCGAGCGTTTCGCCCGTTTTTCCCCAATGCTTTTTGCTTGAAATTTTAAAGTGCGAAATATCAACGGGAATGTTGGTTTGCTCGCCGATATTGATGGCTTCGGCAATGGCTTCAAAAACCGTGTCGCCTTCGTTGCGAATATGGCTGGCGTAGATGCCTTGATATTTGTTTGCGACCCGCGCCAATGAAATGACTTCATCGGTTTTCGCATAAGTTCCCGGAACGTAAATCAAACCGGTCGAAAGTCCGACCGCGCCGTTTTTCATCGCCGTCTCGACAATCTCTTCCATCCGCTTTAATTCTTCGGCAGTCGGAGCGCGATTTTCCGCGCCTAAAACTTTCGAGCGCACCGAACCGTGCGCGACTAACGTTGCCAGATTAACCGCCAGCGGAGTTTGCCTGTAACGTCCGAGAAAACTTTCAACGTCCGTCACCGAACTGCCGCAGTTTCCCGTCACCAGCGAAGTTACTCCCATCTGAATGAAATTTTCCGCATCAGGATGGTTGAAGATG